>JACRIC010000037.1 GCA_016235915.1 Candidatus Peregrinibacteria bacterium | reverse complement strand
TTTTTCATAAAAACCATTTTTCTTCTTTCAATTTCACATCCTTTTTTGAAGATGAAGAAAATTCTGTCCACCTCCAATATCTTTCTCTTCTTCAATATTATTCGGTGGCAGATTTTATAAATGATGTACTGGAGAAAAAAAATAATAATTGGAAGGTGGTTATTTTTACAAAAAATTTTTCAGAACTTTCTGCTATTTTTCGCGACAGAAACATTCTTTTTCAGACAGAAGTTGGTCAGCGAGATGATACGGGTATTTTTCTTTTTGAAATAGATAAAGAGGCGCTTTTTCCGCATTCTTTTCAAAATCCGCGTGAGAAAATTTGTATGGTGACGGATCGAGATCTTGCCACTTTTAAAGATCGTAAGCGAGCAATCTCTTCCCAGAAAATGTATCTCGATTTTTTGACGAGTCTTCGGGTGAATGATTATGTGGTTCATTCGGATTATGGAATTGGGGTGTATCAAGGACTTGAGCGGCGCACCATTGATGGGGTGACTCGGGAATATCTCAGAATTGCGTACGCAGAAAATGACAAGCTTTTTATTCCTATTGATCAGGCGGATAAGGTGAATAAATATATTGGAGCTGGAGATAGCGCTCCGAAATTGACACGGCTTGGCTCTGCAGAATGGGCGACGGTGACGAATAAGGTGCGCAAAGAGACGGAAAAAATCGCGAAAGAGCTTTTGGCGCTTTATGCTGAGCGGTATCGAGCAGTAGGATTTGCTTTTCCTCCAGATACGCCCGAACAGGAAGCTTTTGAAAAGACGTTTCCGTATGAGGAAACTCCTGGGCAGATTCGGGCGATTCTTGAAACGAAACAAGATATGGAAAAAGTAAAACCTATGGATCGACTCGTGTGCGGCGATGTGGGTTTTGGCAAGACGGAGGTGGCGATGCGCGCGAGTTTCAAAGCGTTTTTGGCGCGAAAGCAGACGGCATTTATTTCTCCGATTACTATTTTAACCGATCAACATTATCATTCTTTTATCAATCGCATGGAGCCATTTCATGTGCGGATCGAGATGCTTTCGCGATTTAAAACTCGGCGGGAACAGGAAGAGATATTGAAAAAATTGGAGCGCGGAGAGGTGGATGTGGTGATTGGGACGCATCGACTTCTTCAATCAGACATAAAATTTAAAGATCTTGGACTGGTGATTATCGATGAAGAACAGCGATTTGGAGTGAAGCAGAAGGAAGCATTGAAAGAGCTCCGAAAAGAAGTGGATGTTTTGACGTTGACAGCGACGCCTATTCCACGCACTTTAAATATTGCCTTACATAAAATTCGAGATATTTCTACGATTACCACTCCGCCGCCAGGCAGGCTTCCGGTGCTTACCGAGGTTCGGCGGTTTTCCAACCATCTTGTGCGAGAGGTGATTTTGCGTGAAATTGCCAGAAAAGGACAAGTGTATTTTCTTCATAATCGAGTGCAGACGATCGATAGTGTGGCCGAGAGGCTCCGCATTTTAATTCCTGAGGCGCGGTTTGTGGTGGCGCATGGGAAACTTTCCAATGATGAGTTGGAAAAGGCGGTTATTGATTTTAAAGATGGGAAATATGATGTACTTGTGAGCTCGACGATTATTGAAAATGGCATTGATCTTTCGAATGCGAATACGCTTATTGTGAATAATGCGGATCGATTTGGATTGGCGCAACTCTATCAACTCCGAGGGCGAGTGGGAAGGAGTAAAAGTCAGGCATTTGCGTATTTTTTGTATCATCAACAGAAATTGCCACTCGATGCGAAAAAGCGCTTGAAAGCGATTGTGGAGGCATCGGAACTTGGAAGTGGTTTTCAGATTGCCATGAAGGATTTAGAAATTCGCGGCGCAGGCGATATTCTTGGAGTGAATCAGCATGGGGCAATTAATGTGGTGGGGGTCAGCCATTTTATGAGGATGCTCAATAAGGCGGTTGAGGATTTGAAGGAGGGAAAGACGATGAAAACCGAACAGATTGCGGATATTTCCGTGGAATTGCCGCTGACGTGTTTTATTCCAGATTATTATATTGTGAATACGAAGGAAAAAATCAACGTGTATCAAAAACTGGCGGCGGCGGATACCATGGAGTATCTTGAAGAACTTTCGAGTGAGCTTATTGAGGATTATGGGCAGTTGCCGCGAGAGGTGCGAAATCTTTTCCGCGTTCTGGAACTCAAGATTTTTGCCAAAAAATCGAATTTAACAGCTATTAAAGCGGAAAATATTCATGATCCCGAAGAGAGGCAGATTGTTCTTTCTCTGTCCGAGAGAGTTCTGCCTGAGAATATTGCGAATATGCTGGAATATAATCATACGTGGATTATTAGCGGTACAAAACTGAAGATTAAAAGTAAGGATCTTGGAGTCAATTGGTTTCATGAGTTGAAAGAGAATGTGAAGCGGTTGGGGGAGAAGATTGCACAAGGGGATTTAGGCACTGTAAAAAAATAACTTATGCGCATCTCTACGCT
>JACRIC010000036.1 GCA_016235915.1 Candidatus Peregrinibacteria bacterium | reverse complement strand
TCCGATGCCTCCGCCGTCATGGGCTATAACGCGAAAGACAAAACCGAATGCAAAAAAAAGATTGCTTCGTTTTCCAAAGTCGGCAGTTACGAAAAAAAGCAAATATACCGCTGTAAAACGCAGGAATTCGCTCTCGAAGAACGCTTTGACAAAACTTTCGCCGCTATCGTGGATCACGTGAATCGCATCAATCGTTTCGTCAGCGATTATTTTGAAAAACAAAATTTCATCGACTCCGCTGAAATTTCACTCGGAGTCAGCCTCAAACCCGGATCGAAAATCGAGTACCACGACCCTCGCACCGGAAAAAAGGCGGTTCTCGAAATCGCAAATGTCGAAACGAAAAAGAAAAAAATCAAACTTGCCAAAAATCGCGAGGATGAGGTGTGGACGCCGCTGGAAATTGCGACCAAAGACGGGCAGGTCTTCACCATCGCGCGGCTCGACAAATTTCTCAGGGACAACGCCGGTCAAGAAATCATCGAAGACAAGCCAAAACTCGAGGAAACGATTGGCTGGAATCTCCTCGGTCTCAAAATAGAAGCAGGCATAGAACTCGAATATAACAATGGCGATCCCGACGATCCTGACAAATACGTCCCGAAACGTGTACAAATTCTGGAAGTCACGGACAAAGAAATCGTTCTTGAAGATGAAATTGTATTCCGAAAAGATACAAGAGAACAGAAAAACAAGCTCTCTTTCGGCGAATTTTCGAGCTGGATGAGAAGAACCCGCGCCCAGAAAGCCATAGACAGCATCGACGAGCTTCGCGACACTCTCACGACCTACAGTCAGAAATACGCGGAGCAGAATCATGTAAAACCAGAACTCTACCCTCCGCTGGAAGTCAAAAAAGGCGAAAAAATGTACACCGGCGGTGATCTCAATAACGTCCGCCAGATAAAAAATGTGACCGACCATTCAGTGGAAGTGAAAAATGGCGACCAAATGACCTTCGCGCAATTCCTCCGCTGGGGGCAGGATCACCACGCCCAAAAATTCGATCCAAAAAACGAAGGCGAAAAATGGAAAAAAGAGCTCGAGGCATCAGGAATGCCGCATGACGAGGCGGAAACTGCGGCGCAGAAGCGCGCGAAGGAGCTGAAAGAAACCGAGGAAGCAAAAAAGAAGGCCGAGGAAGAAGCCAAAAAGAAAGGAGCAGGAGACGAAAAATCGAAGAAGGAATCCGAGCCTCCCCGCGAGCACGCCCCCATCCACACAAACGCCATCCGCGAATGGTGGCTCCAGACCACATGGATCGGGCCGTGGGAAATCGGGCACCTCATAAAAAGCGTGTATGAATACATCAGTCGCCGTCATGAGCGCAACACAAAACGCCGATTTTCGACCGTTGGAAAAAATCTCCCAACAGACGTCAAATATGAATTTGAAAGAATCCGTCACGAAGCCGAACATGAAGAAGTGAGTAAGTATCAGGAATCGATGAAAACCATGAGTATTTTGGAGATTCAGGAAATCATGAGTGGTACGAGTGACCAGTATCAGATGAAAGCCTGCTTTCTCGCGCTATCCGAAAGGGGACAGATCCGCTGGGATGATACGCACATGTGGAAGAATCTCAATAAATTCCTGCCAGGGAGACTGATGATCCCGTCAAAGCAAGGCATGCCAGAGGGAAAAAGCGCAGTCGATGACTATTTACAGCTCGCCATAGATTATCTCTGGGGAGCGAGAACATTCAACGACTGGCATAGTAGTAACAATGCTAAATATAATAGCCAGAAAAAACAATTTCACGAAAAAGGCGATCAACTCGAAGGAAGCCCGAACAATGTGACCATAACGGACTATTTAGCAAAACTCTTAGAAAAACATAAAAGAGGAGAATGGGTGGATCCGCAGGAGTATGAAGGCATGATCGATTTTACGATTACCAAAGGAAAATCAACAAATGAGGCACGATTGTATTATCTCATTGAAGGGGTAACGGCAAAAAATAGCCACGGGAATACTATTTTAAGCTTGGATCGATTCGGTAATCTGGATGGAGAATTTTTGAATCAGTTACCATGGCTAGATTTCTTTACGGGAAAAACAGCCAGATTAGATAAAGATGGAAAGCCTCAATCAGAAATACCATGGAGCATAGAAAGTTTAACTCATGTCGCGAACTGGTGGCAGGCCGCTCCAGACGCGAATGATCGCGATAAACGCTTTAAACCAAATTCCAGAGTGAAACGCTTTCTATGGATGTATGTATTGCCGGCGGATCGAACATACACACGCATTGAAAAAGGCATCCGAAGCGCCACAAAAATGGATCATGATGACGCGCAAGTCATTATGCCGCTGGTGACAGCAACGCAGGCAGAAAAAACATTGCGGGCAAATGTGGGAACAGGAGAAGCATGGACAGATAAAGCAAAGGCAAATGTCTATGCTGGTTTTTCCCAATACATAAAATCCTTGGGAACGTTAGAAAAAGACGAAATGGCTTTATTTGGTGAAAAAATAAAGCAATTCAGTAGATTGAAGCGTTCCCTGAAAGCTTTTGTGACCTTCGATACGATTTGCGCCAATATCTATAAACATGATGATAAACAAGCGTATTATCGGTTGGATAAAGAAACCTTAGATGCGGCAAGTGTCGTGGATCCTAAAACAGCAACAAGAACACAGCAAGAAGAAGTAAGAAAAATAGTTCGATTGATCTGCCGCGCGTATGGACAAGAAACATTGTACAAAGATATTTATGAAACCCCTCTGGATCCTAAACGAAGGGATTATGCAACGAATAGAACAAAAGTAGATCAGGCCATTAATGCCTTTGGAGATGAATTTGATAAAATGATTGAAGGAAATCCCGATCTCATGATCAATATTATTCAAACCGCCATTCAAGAAGGCGTTATTAAAGGAATATCCAATCAAGTTTTTGATAAGAGTCAGGCGGAAAGAGCATTCGAAGAAAGCTTGAAAACGAAAAAAGCAGAAGAATAAAAAACTCGGAATCACCATGTCATCATTGAAAACAAATGGCCAAAAGTTTTCATTGACAATGAAAACTTTCTCAAGCCAACACCCCATCCCACGGGATGACAACAATGATGGGAAAATGAGCCATTTTTTATACATCATGCTTGAATTCTGATGATGCCATCATCAAAATTCAAATGGAAATCAGATTTTTCCGGTAGCGCCGGTATAAAGACACGAAATTCTTTGCAAAATCCTCAGCAAAGCGCCGATTTTCAAAAAGATTTTCAATGTCAGTCAGAAGATGGCGCTTGTTAATTTTTTTTACTTTTTGATCTATGCGTTGCAGGACTTCCTTTTGAGAAGCAATGCCTGTAATTTTTCGAAGATATGACCAGTTTGGCTGAATTTCTTTTTGCAAATACCAGAGAAGATCGTACGCATCGCGCCCCTTGAAAGTAATTTTGTTACCAACATCCTTGAAAAATAAACGAAAAAGAAACGCGTGAATTTTCGTGCTCATCATCGTCGGCAAATCATAATTTTTAACAAAAAAACTGAAATTATCTTGAATAATCGGAGTTTTTTCCGTATGAAACGCTCCGGGGCGAACTTTTTCAATTTCAATTTTGACATAGAGTTTGTCGCTTTCATTTTCATTGGCCAGACGGAGATGTCGTAAAACAGGAAATTTCACATAGATTTTTTGATTTTTCCCTTTTATACTCCACTCAAGGTTTCGGTATTGCCATTTTTGGTAAAAATACTGTTCCAATTCGCGGACAAGCGTTTTTTTGTCAACAAATTCCTCACTGTCAAAATCCAAATCTTCTGACAAGCGGTTTAAACCGTAACAGAGTCTCAGACACGATCCTCCAGTAAAAATAAGATGCTGATATTTTTTGTGGCAATACAAAAAATCCAAAATAAAAAGCTGAAGATCTTCTTTGAGATGATTTTTGATAATTTCATTATGAAACCCTTTTTCACGAAGAAGAAGTACGTTTTTTTCGAGATTTTGAATAAACATGGGTTATTGGGATAATATCTTTTTAAGATTGGTATAAAACTGGAACAGTTTCCTATTTTTTGAGAGTCGTATGTACAACAAAAGTTCCCGCAGATCAGCGCGCGTCAATTCTTCCGTGTTGAATCGGAGCTCTTCGATCTCTTTCAAAGAAAAAGAAGAAAAAATGTTTTTTTTGAGATAAAGAAAATCAAACAGTGCCTTAGCCTTGGTGGCGATTCTGATGGTGTTTTTCCTGAAATTCACTTCCTGAAATCCAAGAAAAAGATCGTGTTTTACCGTAGAGTATCGAAAAGTTCCAAGAAAATTTTCAAAAGTACGCGTGCTTTTGGTGGTAATACTCGTAAGAGGATACGTCGCTTCTGTCAGGAGATGATATTTCTGCAAAACATATTCCCCTGAAATATATGAAGGAACAACGAGGGCGTTGGCGATAAATTCTTGATAGCCTGTGATATTTTTTTCCTTGAGATAATATTTTTCCGTTACGTAGACGCCATTTTTTAATTTTCTGATAAGCCCCTTACGAAGCCAATGTTGAATATTCTTATGAAAAGAAAAATTGTGATTATCCTGAAAAAGCCGAAGATTTGACTGAGTGAAATACGGAAGATTTTCAAGGCATTTTACAACATTTTCACGCATAGCGAACAAAAGTAACGTATTCTGAATTTAGGTAGTGAAAGCACCTATTTCCAGAATAACATTATATGGGAAAAATAGCAAACGAACTTCGATGATGCCATCATCAAAATTCAAGGGGAAATGAAAAAAACTGACGGTATTTCAGGGTGAGATCCTTCGCTCCCTGCGGTCGTTCAGGATGACAGTATTCTCTCAGGATAACACGCGCCCCTTCACCTCCTTCATCACCTTCCCCAAAAACGCGTCAAAAGTAAAAACGTCCTGCGTTTTCGTAGCATAATTTCTCACGGTGAGAGTGTCTTCTTTTTGTTCACGCTCTCCGACCACGAGCATATACGGAATTTTCATCATTTCCGCGTTGCGGATTTTTTTGGAAACGCTTTCAGCCGCAGAGTCCACCTCCACCCGCAGTCCCGCATCAAAAAATTTCAATCGCAACTCTTCCGCGAACGACGCAAATTGATCCGAAACCGGAACGATTCGTATTTGCACCGGCGCGAGCCACACCGGAAACGCACCGCCAAAATGCTCGATGAGAAATCCGATAAACCGTTCATGAGTGCCAAGCGGAGCGCGGTGAATCACCAGCGGCGCTTTTTCTTGACCGTCTTTATTCACGTAGGTCAGCCCCATTCTCTTCGGCACCGCGAAATCCACTTGATTCGTAGCCAGCGTAAACTCCCGCCCGATCGCGCTCCAAACCTCCACATCGATCTTCGGTCCGTAAAAAGCCGCTTCATCCAGAACCTCCACCACGGGAACCTTCGCATGTTGTATCGCTTTCTTTACCATATTTTCCGTTTTTTTCCAAAGCTCAGGCTCATCCACATACTTTTCCCCAAGTCCCGAAGGATCATGAAGCGAGAGCCGCATCACATATTGCGTAATCCCAAAAATTTCAAAATATTTTAGATACATCCGCACCACCGCGAGAAATTCCTCCTCAAACTGCTCCTCCGTGCAGTAAATATGCGCATCATTCATCTGGAGACTCCGAACTCGCATGAGGCCAAACAGCGCTCCTGAATCCTCAAACCGATAGCACGTCCCGTATTCCGCAAGCCGGAGCGGCAAATCACGATAGCTTTTCGGCCGCGCCGAGTAAATCATGTGGTGATGCGGACAGTTCATCGGTTTCACGTAATATTCCTCATTGTCAATTTTCATCGGCGGATACATGCTCGCTTTATAATGTTTGAGATGTCCAGACTTTTCATAGAGTTCGCCCTTCGTGAGATGCGGCGTCCTCACTCTGACATATCCGGCGCGAAACTCCTCTTCTTTCGCGAGCGTTTCCAGCTCCTCAGCAATCACCGCGCCATTTGGCATCCAGAGCGGCAGTCCCGGTCCCACCAAATCGCTGAAGGTAAAAAGGTCGAGCTCCTTTCCGAGCTTCCGATGATCTCGCCTTTTTGCCTCCTCGAGATTTTTCAAATGCGCCTCGAGTTCTTCCCTCGTCGCAAAACACGTCCCATAAATCCGCTGAAGTTGCGCGTTTTTCTCATCCCCTCGCCAATACGCCGCCGCAAGGTGCGTGAGTTTAAACGGCCCGATTTCGGAAGTAGAGGAAATATGCGGACCCTTACACATATCCACAAAAACCACCTTCCCATCCTGCATGACATTTTCATAAAAAGAAATTTCCTTTTCGCCAGTTTTTTTTAATTCTTGCGCAAGGTCGACTTTGTACGGCTGATTGATTTTTTTGAGAAAAGTAATGGATTTCGCGGTAGGCTCGTTTTTGGAAACAAAACGCTGATTCTGTTTCACGATATGACTCATGCGTTTCTCGATGAGTGGGAGA
This sequence comes from Candidatus Peregrinibacteria bacterium, assembly GCA_016235915.1. GTDB lineage: Bacteria > Patescibacteriota > Gracilibacteria > UBA1369 > JACRIC01 > JACRIC01. Next base: position 670 of record JACRIC010000036.1, on the reverse strand, counting down.
TCCTCGGGAATGAGCGTTCTCGGCAGTTCAAAATCATAATAAAATCCGTTGTCAATGGTTGGGCCGATGCCAAGTTTCGCATCAGGAAACATCTGGAGCACGGCCTGCGCCAGAACATGCGAACAAGAATGTCGCATCGCAGAAAGATCAATACTTTTTGTGTCAAGAATGTTCGACATAATGGTGGAAAATAAAGGGAATGCGCATGAAAAATGTAGCACAAAGGAGAGGCGTGGACAAATGAAGAAGATGGATGGTATGATGAACGTACGATGCCAAAACTGCTCAAAAAACCGACATCTCTCAAAAAAGCCATTGAATACGCGGAAAAGTCTCCGGATAATTCCATGGAATTTGAATGTGACGGAAAAAAAGTAAAGCTCACAGTAATCAATATTCCGCAAAAAAAACCAAGCTCCATGGAGACTGTGAAAAAAACAGGGTGGCTGGATGAATTTTTTGGGAGTTGGAAAGATACCCGTACACCGGATGAAATTATTCAAGATATTCGCAGTGCGCGTGGGAATGTAAAGGTAAACGATATTACTTGGGACAAAAAATGATCTATTTATGGGATACCAACACGGCGATTTATTATTTAAATAGTATTAGCGCAATAAGAAAAAAAGCCGTAGAAGTTGGAATTGGAAATATTTTTATCTGTGAAATT
>JACRIC010000038.1 GCA_016235915.1 Candidatus Peregrinibacteria bacterium | reverse complement strand
CTTTTGGGACTACGAAGATATCCTTTTTTGACCCAACGGCTGAGTTTTAATCTCATGTAGTCGGGCGAATATTGATTCAGAAGAATTTTAAGATCATTGATGGTAAAAATATTCCACGCATTCTGTCTGCAAAATTTTTCAAATTCCAAAAAAGTCATATAGGAAAATTATCATTTTTGATAATAAAATTATATACAAAATGGAATCAAAAATCAAGGAACTTCAACCCGCTTCACCACATTCCACGTCAACTCCGCCATCTCTCCCCTCGTGTACCATACTTTATTCGTAAAACCCTCGGTCAGAAGGTCATTTTGACTCGCCCACCAGATGTAACCCTGAAACCACAGGGTCGTCCGCGCCACAGAAACGCCTGCCGAATCCGCCAACATCTGGAGCGCCCGTAAATTCCGAAAAACCTCGTCATCCGAATATCCCGAAACCGAACACGAAGCATTTTCCCCGAAAGCAACTCGACAAAACTGAACCGCTTCCCGATATGTGATGTTTTTATACGGTAAAAATTTTCTATCCGCATACCCGAGATCAAGTCCCCTCTCCGTCAGCGCAAAAACCGCCTCGTCGTAACTCTGACCAGCCCGCACATCCAGAAAACGACTCATGCCGGGCGGCTGTGGCGAAACCGTGATAAAACCTTGATCGAGATACGTCGGCACCATATACACATCTTTCGCAGAAGAAAGCGAAAAATTCCGATCAACTCCATCGCCGCGCGAAGAAAACTGTGTCGGCCCGATTGGCGCCTTCACCGACACATTGAAATAATTCGCCATCCTCTGCGCCAGCGAATCTTTTTCCGGATACCCTTTGGCAATATTGCAACCATTAAAAGCCATGGTTCCGCCTTCGACAAAAATATCTGCGGACAAATCATAAATCGAACCAGCGATAAAACCTTCGTTCTGCGCCGGATCGTTGGCGTACAAAGCGCCATTGACCCCGGGAACCTGATTCACAAAAAGCGCCACGTTATTGCCGTGGCCGAAATATTCGAGATGACGAATTTTGCCATTTTTTGAAACGAAATCCTCTACCGTCGACACAAATTCCCGACCGCTGGCCACCTCACGAATTTCTCCGCCATGCTCTTTCTGATACGTCTCAGCCGACCTCAAAAACAGACTACCGGAAGAACCACCTTCCCCTACCATAATAAGGAGCGGCCCGAGAAAAGAAACCGCAGGAGACGGCGCTACGACCGAAAATGGAGAAACATCCACCTCCAAAAAATTCACAGGGAGCACCGGCGCAGGAGAATTTTCTTTTGTTTTTTCGGCAAACACAAACGACATCAAAATCGAAAAAACAACCGCAGACAAAAAAAAATTTCGCATGGCGCAACGGTGAAAAACCGCTATCAATCTAGCGCAAAATGAAAGCGTTGCGTATAGTAAATCTATCAATACGTAATGTCATACTGAGGCTCTCGAAGGATGCGGCCGAAATTTTAAAATAACTCCACAGGAACTTTCGCTCTACCGTTTTCTTGGCGTTCCAATCCCGAGAAAATGCTTCTTTTGCCGCCATAAAACCCGATTTCAATCGCGAAACCCGCGAAAAATATACGACAGAAACTTGCGCAATCATCCTTTAAAAGGAAAGCTTTTTGGAAAACACGCATTTTCCGTTGCCAACAATATACGCATCATGTTTGAAGAACATCAAAAATATACTCTTGTAATTTTTCTGGACATTGGAACGCATAATCAAGTGTACAACAACTAAAACCTCACCGTCGCGACCGCCGAAACAAGAAACATACCCCCGAGCACCAAGACCACCATCGCCCCGCTCGGCACATCAAAAATATACGCGCCGAGAAGACCAATATTGGTCCCGATAAAAGCGATAACGGCCGATCCTATCATCATCCCTCGAAAATTCCGAGCGAATATTTTGGCCGTATTCGGAGGAATCACAAGAAACGCCGCCAAAAGCAACGCTCCGATAATTTTCATGCCCACAGCAATAACCACCGCAAGAAGCAAAAGAAAAAAAGTATGTAAAAGGGAAACACGCACTCCCGCACTTTTCGCGAGTTCTTCATTAAAAAGGGCCTGTGAAAGCGGCCTGTGAAAAAAAATCAGCCCAAAAAGCACAAAAAAGCCAAGAACCACCGTGAACCACACATCTCTTTCCGAAATCAGCAAAATATCGCCAAATAAAAATTGCATAAGATCAATGCGATACCCTGACATCTGACTCACGACGACGATCGACCCTGCCAGAGACATCTCCGCGATAAATTCCAAAACCGAATCTTGCGAAAACCTTTGACTCCGCAAGAAAAAAAGAATGATAAAAACTCCAGCAATCACCGCAAAAAAAAGCGCGATATTCACGTCAATTCCCAAAAGAATCCCCAGCGCAATGCCAAGAAGCCCCACATGAGAAATGGCATGGCTCACCACCGCCTCCCTCCGAAGCACGACGAAATTTCCGAGCAGTGCACAGAGCACCGAAAGCACACTGCCCACAAAAAGTGCCCGCAAAAAAAAATCAAATGTGAAAGCCTCAAAAATACGATCAATCATGGGAATCATGCTTATATGGAGCTAAATACGAACCGAATAATTTTACAAATTCAGGATTTTGAGAAACATCCTGCGGCGCGCCATGGCAACAAAGAGTTCGATTGAGACAAAAAACCCGAGATGCCTGAGCGAAAACCGTATGAATGTCATGAGAAACCATAACAATCGCCATGCGATACGTCTGATGCAACTGCTGAATCAATGTATAAAATTGCTGTTCACCGCGAACATCAATCCCAGAAGTAGCCTCGTCGAGAAGAAGCAATTCAGGATCGGCAAGAAGCGCATTCACCAGAAGAACCCTTTGAAGCTCGCCGCCGGAGAGTTCCCCCACTTTCTTTTCGAGTAATTTCTCTGCCTGAATTTCTTGCGATTTTTGAAAAACAACATCCGCGCCTTTCCCCGAATACATCCTCAAAAGCTCCAAAACCGAAAAAGGAATAGTTCGATCAAATTGAAGCTTCTGCGGCACATATCCGATCTTTTTCGTCCGAAGAATAATTTTCCCGCGCGTCGGCTTATAAATTCCAAGCATAGCTTTCAGCAGAGTCGTTTTCCCAGCTCCATTTAACCCAATCACCGTCACAATCTCATTTCGAAAAATTTCCAAAGACACATGTTCCAAAACATTTTGTCCGGTGCGTTCAATGGAAACCGAGCGAAATTCAACAAGTGGTTCATTCATCGGCCACATTATAACAAAACTTTTCAATTTTCCTCTTTTTTCGTTACAATGGAAAAAACAGCCCAATTTTTTTTATCCATTAACGCCCTCCTCATGTTTACCACTCACAAAAAAAATCTCCCATCCGCCCGCACCATCATCATCGCGATTTACATTGCGTTATCGCTTCTCTACATTATCGTCAATCTCTGGATAAATTTCAAAAACAACGTCATACAGTGGTCATACCTCAATGGAAAACAAACACTCATTCAAGAAATCCTCACATCAGCCGATGAAACCAAATGTCAGCCGTTCACCGTTTTTCTCAAAGAAGAAAAAGTCGAACTCGTCAATACCAAATGTCTCCAAACAGCCGCGAATCAAAATTCGGCAGAACCAGAAGCGGAACCATCATCTCCCGCTAACACCGCGGAAAACGCGTCTGAATAATT
>JACRIC010000001.1 GCA_016235915.1 Candidatus Peregrinibacteria bacterium | reverse complement strand
TTCAGGAACTTATAAAAGATCATGCCGAAATTTTTCCGTGGAATCAAGGATTTCCGTATCGAACCAGCAATTTCGGGGTATTGTATGTGCAAAAACAGATCGATGCGCTTTCGGATATCGGCATTGATTCCTTTGCGGTGTGGAGCGCGGCGAATACGTATGAGAAGAGTTTGCCTGCGTTTTGAGATGAAAAAGTAAAAAAATGAGGACATTGCGCTTGTTCGTTTTTTGTGGCAAAATGCGCGAGTGATTGGATTCCTTTGCAGAGTTTGTTCGTAATGGACAGTGCTCGCATTGAGATTGCTTCGTCGCTCGTCATCCTTCGACAGGCTCAGGGTGACATTGCTCCTCGCAATGACAGTAACGCTCTTCGCTATGACTGAAAAAACATTCAAACTCGTTTCACCCTTTGAGCCAAAAGGCGATCAGCCTCAGGCGATTGCCGCATTGATAAAAGGTCTTCGCGAAGGACAAAAGCATCAGACGCTTCTCGGCGCCACCGGCACGGGAAAAACTTTTGTCATGTCGAATGTTATTGCCGCTATTCAGAAGCCGACCCTGATTATTGCTCATAATAAAACCCTTGCGGCGCAACTGTGCAGTGAGTTTCGGGAATTTTTTCCAGAAAATGCGGTGAGTTATTTTGTTTCCTATTATGATTATTATCAGCCGGAGGCGTATCTTCCGAGCACCGATACGTATATTGCAAAAGATTCTTCCATCAATGAAGAGATTAATAAATTTCGCCATGCGGCCACGACGAATCTTCTTACCCGAAAAGATGTCATTATTGTGGCATCGGTTTCGTGTATTTATGGGCTTGGATCCGAGGAATACCAGAATTTATCCATGGAAATTAAGACGGGAGAAGAGCGTAAACGAGATAAGCTTCTTCGCCAGCTGACCGATATCCAGTACACTCGTTCTCAAATGGAGTTTAAACAGGGGATGTTTCATGTTCTTGGTGATACGGTGGAGATTTTTCCGCCACACGCGGATACGGTGTATCGTTTGGAATTTTTTGGCGATGAAATTGAAAAGATTTCTGAAGTGGATTCATTTACCGGAGAATTTATTGCCGAGCTTCCTTCCGTGAAAATTTTTCCGGCGAAACATGATATTACTACGAAGGCGCGTATCGAGCAGGCTGTTCCGCTTATTCGTAAAGATTTAGAGATTCGTTATAAACAAATGCAGGATATGGGAAAAAATCTCGAAGCCGAGCGCCTCAAAACTCGCACGGAATATGATCTCGAAATTTTGCAGGAGGTGGGATATTGCACGGGAATTGAAAATTACACGCGGTATTTGAATTTACGCGAACCGGGAGAGCAGTCAGCGACACTGCTTGATTATTTTCCAGATGATTTTTTGATGATTGTGGATGAGGCGCACATGACGATTCCGCAGATTGGAGGGATGTTTAATGGGAATCTTTCGCGAAAACAAACGCTTATTGAATATGGTTTTCGTCTTCCGTCTGCGCTGGATAATCGGCCGCTCAAATTTGAGGAATTTGAAAAGCATGTTTCTCAAGCGATTTATGTGTCGGCGACTCCCGGGCCGTACGAACTTTCCAAGGCGAAAGGACATATCGTGGAGCAGGTGATTCGTCCTACGGGGCTTCTGGATCCTGTGGTCGAGGTGAAACCGACGAAAGATCAAATTCAGGATATTTTAAAAATTATTCGAGAGAGAGTGAAAGCTGGGGAGCGCACGCTGGTTACCACTTTGACAAAACGTTTGGCGGAAAATATGACCGATTTTTTGACGGAGCAGGGAATGAAAGTGAGGTATCTTCATTCCGATGTGCAGACTATGGAACGGATTGAGATTTTGCGTGATTTTCGATTGGGAAAATTTGATATTTTGGTGGGAATTAATCTGCTTCGCGAGGGGCTGGATTTGCCAGAAGTTTCATTTATTGCGATTCTCGATGCGGATAAAGAGGGGTTTCTTCGGTCAACGACTTCGCTTATTCAAACCATTGGGCGATGCGCTCGAAATGTAAATGGATATGTGGTGATGTACGCGGATAAAATGACGAAATCCATGCAAGGAGCTCTGGATGAGACGAATCGTCGTCGCGAAATTCAAATGGCGTATAATAAAAAACACGGCATAACGCCGGAGACGATTCGAAAGGCGGTGAA
>JACRIC010000032.1 GCA_016235915.1 Candidatus Peregrinibacteria bacterium | reverse complement strand
TGGCTTATACAAGCGGTGCTGTTTTGAATAATAATTTAATACAATTGGCTTTCTTAAGCCGTTTTTCTGAATAAAACATTTGTAATTCATTTTTTTTTGTTTTATATTGACTGCGGTTTACTTAGGAACCTCTAAAAAACGTACCATCTACTGCAATTTTATCATTTCGGCTCCAAAATGTTCAAAGCTCCTCAACGTATCTTATTTGGATACGTCTTCGTCGCTTTTCACATTTTTCGCTCGAAATGATAAAATTTCGTTACGAAGTTACGTTTTTTAGAGGTTCCCTTAATTTCTTTCTTTATGGCTAAGGTACCGCTTATCGCAAGTCTTGATATTGGTTCATCGAAAATACGAACCGTGGTAGCAACCGCGGCGGTCAAAAATGAAGTTCCGAATATTATTGGCGTTGGTGTGGCTCCTTCTCTTGGCATGAGAAAAGGCATGGTGATTGATGTGGAAGAAGCGATTCATAGCATTTCGTCTTCTTTGGAAGATGCGGAGCGCATGGCCGGAGAGCCGATTCATCATATTTTTCTTGGTATCAATGGCAATCATATTCAATCTTTTGACAGTAAGGGAGTGATTGCTATTTCCCATACCGGAAATGAAATTATTGAGGAAGATATTGACCGTGTTCTTGAAGCCGCTCAAGCCGTGAGTCTGCCGAATAACCGAAAAATTTTACGAATTATTCCGAAAGCTTTTGCGGTAGACGATCAACGAGGCATTAAATACCCTGTTGGCATGATGGGTATTCGACTGGAAGTGGAGGCGCATATTGTTACTGGACTTCTTCCTGCTGTGAAAAATATTGAAAATTGTGTGCATCAGGCTGGAGTAGATATTGATGACATTATTCCTGCTTCTTTGGCGGCTTCCGAGGCAGTCCTTTCTCGACGACAAAAAGAACTGGGCGTCGCCGTGGTAGATATTGGTTGCGGAGGAACTTCTGTCAGTGTTTTTGAGGAAGGCACGACACTTCATACCGCTATTATTCCTGTTGGAGGGGAAAGTGTGACGAATGACATCGCCATCGGACTTCGAACTTCCATCGATACGGCTGAAAAAATTAAAATCGAATATGGCTCCTGTCTCCCTGAGGATGTGAGTGAGCGAGAGACGATTGACCTTTCCACTTTCAGTAAAATTGACCTTTTAACGGTCTCAAAACGGCAAATGGTCGAGATTATTCAGGCGAGATACTATGAGATTTTTACACTGGTGAAAGAGGAGCTTGCAAAAATCAATCGCGATGGCATGCTTCCTGCTGGAGTTATTCTCACTGGAGCTGGCGCGAAAATGCCGGGAGCCATCGATTTGGCTCGCGAAACACTGAATCTTCCTATTCAAATCGGATTTCCTCAAAATTTTGAAGGAGTGGTTGATAAAATCGATGATCCTTCTTATGCTACGGCCATTGGGCTTATTCTCTGGGGGTCTCGATTTGAAGGGCGATCCTATGGCTTTGGATTCAAAAATATCAGCGTGTCAAAAGCGTTTGGCGAAATGAAGACGTGGGTGAAGAGTTTACTGCCGTGAGTTTTTCATTTTAATAGATTCCTGATCAAAAAAGGTCGCAGAGCTCCTTTTCTGTCAGGAATGACACTTATCCTTTAAATACCCTCTATCATGACTGACGACAAAAATAATGCTTCGCTTCGCAATCTCTTTGGCAAAGCCGCATCAAAACGTACCATGGAAGTTCGGCCGGACATAAGTCCCGTGGCTCAAATTAAGGTTTTTGGTGTTGGAGGAGGCGGTGGAAATGCCGTCAACCGCATGATTAAGGCCAATTTGAAAGGCATTGAGTTTATTTCCGTGAATACCGATGCTCAGGCCCTGTATCATTCAGAAGCGCCGCTGAAAATTAACATCGGAAAGGCAACGACTCGCGGACTTGGAGCGGGAAGCAACCCTGATATGGGACGACAAGCGGCGGAGGAAAGTTCGGAAGAGCTGAAATCTGTTCTGGAAGGGTCGGATATGGTTTTTATCACCTATGGACTTGGCGGAGGGACGGGCACGGGCGCTGGACCAATTATTGCCGATCTCGCGCGGAGTCTTGGGATTTTGACTGTGGCGGTGGTGACCCGGCCATTTGCTTTTGAGGGATTGCGCCGAAAAAATCAGGCAGAGGAGGGATTGGAAAATCTGAAAGCGAAGGTTGACACGCTCATTACTATTCCCAATGACCGCATTCTTTCTATTATTGATAAAAAAACGCCGATTACGGATGCGTTTACCGTGGTGGATGATGTGCTCCGACAAGGTGTTCAGGGCATCGCCGACCTTATTACGATTCATGGCATGATCAATGTGGATTTTGCCGATGTGAAAGCCATTATGCAAAATGCTGGTTCCGCTCTCATGGGGATCGGTTTCGGAAGCGGAGAAAATCGTGCCGTGGAAGCCGCGAAAACCGCTATCGAAAGCCCTTTGCTTGAAATGAATATTTCGGGAGCGAAGGGAATTCTCTTTAATATCATGGGTGGAACGGATCTTTCCATGTTCGAAGTGGATGAAGCGGCGCGAGTGATTACGGAGGCCGCGGATCCGGATGCGAATATTATTTTTGGCTCGGTGATTAACGATTCTTATACCGGAGAAATCAAGATTACGGTGATTGCTACGGGATTTGATGATAAAAAAATGGATCTTTCCGGCGGATTCCGCAATCATCAAGCGTTGAAGACTTCTTCGCACAAGATGTCCGATGAAAAAGCTCCGAGTGATGCGGCTTTCAAGGCGGTGGAAAATGAACTTGATATTCCAGCGTTTATACGGAAGAGGATGACGAAGTAGCCTGTCATTGCGAGGAGCGATGTCACCCTGAGGCTCTCGAAGGGTGACGGGCGGTCAACTGCGAAGGTGATGATGTTTATTAGCTTTCCGTCCCGGGACGGTGGCTGACCTGTTCTTGTTTGCTTTGTCGTTCGTTTCGTCATTACAATGGCACATGTGTCATTGTCATATTTTTATGCTGAAATCTGTTTTTTTTACGCCATCTTCCGCCGATACGCTTCGTGTTGATAATTTTGTTAAAAAAATTAGGGGCGATGTACAACAAAGCGCTGACGGAGGGGCGATGTTTCATGCGGGAGATGGGTTAAGATATTGTTTGGGAGTTGAGGAAAGTGGAGAATTGGTCGCGACGATGAATGTGTATGTTCGGCGCCTGCCGTTTGGGCTGTCGTGGCTGTATTGCCCAAGGGGTCCGGTGTGGAAAAAGTCTCGAAAGAATGTTTGGAATGTTTTTTTTCGGGAAATCCAAGAAATTGCTAGGAGAGAACGGGCGATTTTTCTGCGAGTGGAGCCGGATGAAAAGATGCATTGCGCGTCATATGCTCCGGATCCGACGCATCCGTGGGCGGGAATCAGCGATTTTAAATTAAAATTCGGCGGAACGATTTTTCGGTATCATCCTGCGGTGGAATATGTTTTTTCACGATTTTGGTATGCTCTTTTTTTATTCGCAAAACGGTTTCGGACTCTTTTTTCCCGCGCCACATCCAAGTTCGCGTCTGGCGACATTGCTCCTTTTTGGAAGGACTGCGGTTTTCGACTGGCGCATGGGCATTATCAGCCGGAATATACGAATATGATCGATTTGTCGCTTTCGGAAGTTGAAATTTTAGCTCAAATGAAGCCGAAGGGACGGTACAACATTCGACTTGCGGAAAAGAGGGGAGTGAAGGTTTTGGCGTGGCAATGGGATCTAGAGCGCGAAGTGCATGATTTGTCTTTTTTAAAGGCGTCAGCGGCCGCGGATATTTTTTACCATCTTTTTTCGGAAACGACCGGCCGAGATGGTTTTTCTGGGCATGAAAAAGAGTTTTACGAGAATTTTCTGCGACTTGGGGGAGGAGAATGCGGGATAGGGAAAATGTATGTCGCGTATGTCTCTGTCATTCCTGACGGGAAGGTCGCTTTAGCGACCGCTCCCGATCAGGAATCTCTTCAAACGACAAAAGTTCTACAAGATCCCCGATCCGAAACGGTCGCCGAAGATAACAGTATGCGAAGAGCGCGCAATGAGATTGCTTCGGTCGCTGAGCTCCCTCGCAATGACAGAAACATCGCCGCCATTATTGTTACTTCTTTCGGTGATCGTGCGACGTATTTTTATGGGGCGTCTTCCAATTTCCATCGCGAACTCATGGCGCTGTATCTTCTTCAATGGACGGCGATACTCGATGCCAAAAAAGAAGGTCTGAGGTGGTACGACCTTTTTGGGATTGCGACTGGAAAGTGAAATAAGGAACTTTGACCACGGGAGTACTCGTCAAACGTCACACTTCGAGTATCTCAGGGTGACATTTTATCCTGCAAATTTAATTTGCAATGTTATATATGCAGGGTTATAATGGAAGTATGAAATTACGAGTTCTGTCCAAAATTATTATCAAAGCCTCTAAAACTTTTCCCGCTATTGTCGTTACCGGGCCGCGGCAGTCTGGAAAAACGACTCTTCTCAAGACTCTGTTTCCAAAATCCCACCGTTTCATCAGTCTCGAAGATCCG
>JACRIC010000031.1 GCA_016235915.1 Candidatus Peregrinibacteria bacterium | reverse complement strand
TACGCTTTGTAATTGGCGATGCCGATGATGTCCTGCTCGGAAAGCACAGGCGCGTATTCTTTTGCCAGATATTCCGCGTCTTCAGCGCCGACTTTGAAGGACATGAGCGTGCCGACGTTGCCGAAAACCGCGTCGCGGATTTGGGTGGAGGTTGTCCCAAATTTTGAAGTCACAAGCTGATTGATGTACTGGTGAGCCATGATAAGACAGAGATGATACTTTCGGGCTTCTGACAAAATGGAGCAGAAGCTATCAGTCGCGAAATTTTGGAATTCATCGACGTAGAGATAAAAATCTTTTCTCTGATCTTCGGGTATATCCACCCGGCTCATGGCGGCCATTTGCACGCGCGCCACGATCACGAGTCCGAGGAGCTGGGTGTTCAAATCGCCGATGGCGCCTTTGGAAAGATTGATGAGGAGAATTTTTTGCTGATCCATGCATTCGCGGAGATTAAACGCGGATTTTGTTTGGCCAATGGTATTTCTCATGATCGTATTAGTAATAAACGGACCGAATTTTGCTGAAAAATACGGGATCATTTCCTGACGCTCTCTTTCTCCTGTTTGTTTATATTCATGCTCCCAAAACGACTTCACTACCGGATTTTTTATTTTTTTCACTTTATAATTCATGAAATCGTTATCCGTGAACATCCGTGGCACGTCGATGAGTGTCGCGCCTTCTTCCTCATCTTCCATGAGCGTGAGACAGGCGTTTCGGAAATAGTGCTGGATGCGCGGACCGAAAATCTCATCGCCGAAGAGTTTGATGAAAATTTCCGTGGCTTGGCTTGATGCCATATCCATTTCTGCCGGTGTTTTTGCTTCGAGAATATTCAGTCCCATGGGTCGTTCCTGATCCGCGGGGCTGAAGACGATCACATCTTTGGCGCGTTCTTTCGGGATGTAGCAGAGAATGTCTTCAATGAGGTCGCCGTGCGGATCCACCACGCAGACGCCTGCTCCGTTTTTAATATCCTGTCTTGCCAAGTATCCGATAAAGACCGATTTACCCGTACCGGTTTGTCCGATAACGTAGTGATGTCGTCGTCGATCATTTTTTTGAAAGTGAATTTCGCGTTTTGCGCCGCGATAAACATTGTTTCCGAGCAGGATGCCTTCACTTGGGAGATCCACCGGAGCTGAAAGAACTTTATACGAAAGCCATTTGATAATGGGTGTGAGGTTGTAGCGACTGTTTGGAAAATGAAAGAGAGATGCGAGCTCGTCTGGTACAAGAATAGATGATTTTTCTCCATGCTGAAAAAAACGGTTCGTGAAATTCCATTTTTGAATGAGGTTGTTGATCCACCAGATCGGGATAATGCGGCGGTTTTGAAAATAATTCATGGCCGGACTTTTGAAAATATTGAAGGCCACGACCACGGAATTCAGAAGATTCTCAACCCGCATGGCATTGGAAGACGAAGCAAAAATGCGGATAACGGTATCAAACCCGTCCTGATCGCATTTTTCTCCGACATGTTTTGCGGTTTCTTCTTCGGTTTGAAGCATGCGGACGTAGGCATCGCCGCCGGATGCGCCCGGAGCGTTTGTCCCTCCTTTCACCGCATCATATCCGCTCAAGAGTCCGACAAAAATGCTATTTAACATGCCGATTCCGCTGGCTTTTTTTTTCCCTTTAAACATTTGAGAGCCCATTTTTAGGGCTTTTTTGCGCCATTTCGGATTTTTTGGTCGAATGGCAATTTGTATCACCGAGATTTCGTCTTCTTCCATTTTGGAAAAAACGTTTGAGAGGTCGTCTAAAGGATCATGTTCCAAGAGTTTGTACGTTCTTATTGGAAACCAGAAAGATCGTTTGAGATAGAGAAAATAGTTTCGGAGCACGTGGCCGGATTTTTTGATTTCATATGATTTTTCATATTGAATGTCGGCATCTGGATAAAAAGCCGTAATCTGCTTCTCAACGATGGAAGAGTAATATTTGTACGTCACGACGTAGAATTGAAGTTCCTTATTTTTCGTGATGAGTTCAAAGGAAATCACCGCGTCATTGAAGAGTTTCACGCGAATCATATTCCAGAGATTGAGTTCCCCGATTTCATACAGCGATCGAAAAAACTGCTCCATGATGCCGACGATTTCTTTGAAATCTTTTTTCGTGTCTTTTTCCTGATCCATTTTTGAATCGGCGCGAGGGAGCGTGATCCGCATGTACACCAGGTTTTTTCTGCCGATGAATTCTGAGAGAAAACGAATGGCCCACCAAAATATTCTCCATCCGATGTAGAGGAGGACAAGGCCAATGAGCGATTCGAGCGGATAGGCCGTCACGAACCGCCATGAGGAAGTGAGAAATTTTGAGAGGGTGGAGAGGAGGTTTTGCATGGATATTGTGTAATCTTTTTATTTTAACAGAAAAAAGACCTACCGTAAACAGGTAGGATGCTGTTTTTTTGAGAGTTTGCTTGACAAAATTACTTAAAATCTTCGTATTAACTTATTCCTCTCTTTCCCCACCCCGATCACTTCGATCGGGCATTCGATGAGGTTTTCGATTTTTTGAATGTAGCGTTTGCAGGTTTCAGGTAGAGCACGGAAAGAGTCAATCTGCGAAATGTCCTCTTTCCAGCCTTCCATTTCAATGTATTCGACCTCCAATTCGGCAAAAACTGCGGGAGAACCCGGGAAAGAGTCCAATTCCTGCCCTTTGTGGAAATATCGGACGCCGATTCGGAGTGTCGGAATTCCCGTTAAAACATCGAGTTTTGTCAAATTTATCGAGCTGAATCCATTGAGGCGAACCGAATATCGAGCCACCGGTACATCGAACCAGCCGCAACGTCTCGGACGATTCGTGGTGGCGCCATATTCACCGCCGCGTTCGCGGATTTCGTCGCCGAGACGGTCGGTCAACTCCGTGGGAAACGGGCCGCCGCCAACCCTTGTCGTATAGGCTTTCAAGATACCGATAACGGATTGCACTTTTTGAGGAGGGAAACCCGCGCCGCAGAGCATGCCTCCCATGGCGGTTGAGGAAGAAGTCACATACGGATAGCTTCCGTGGTCGATATCGAGCATGAGTCCGTTCGCGCCTTCGAGAAGAATTTTTTTGCGTTCTTTTTGGGCTTTGTGAAGAAGAAGAGACGTGTCTTTCATCATTGGTCCGAGAATTTTGGCGTATTCGCGATAACGTTCTATTTCCTGTTCCACGGAATAGTCGAATTGGCCGTAGGCTTTGCGGAGCATCTGCACGTTTTCGCGGAAATGGTTAGCGAAAGCGGGAAAATCCAGCAATTCTCCTGCGCGAATTCCGCGGCGAGCCACTTTATCCATATAACACGGACCGATGCCACGTTTGGTGGTGCCGATTTTGCTTTTGCCGCGGCTTTCTTCCTGCAATGCGTCAATAAGAAGATGATATTCAAAAAGAAGGTGTGTGCGATCTGATATGATAAGCCGTCCTGCGGTGTTGATGTCGTGTTTTCTGAGCATCTCCAACTCCTCAAAGAGAGTCGGCACATGCAGAACACAGCCGTTTCCTATGACGCAGACCTTTCCCGGGTGGAGAATTCCGGAAGGCATAAGGTGAAAAACGTATTTGGTCGCGGGTTCGTCGGGATTGGTTGTATTCGGGACATAGACCGTGTGTCCGGCGTTGGCGCCTCCATTGGCTCGGACAATGTAATCGTAATCCTCGGACATGATGTCCACGAGCTTTCCTTTGCCTTCATCGCCCCATTGGCCGCCGAGGATAGCGGATATTTGGCCGTATTTGTCGGAGAAGATGGACATGGGAGGTGGAAAATTGGAATAGCGGAGCGGTTCGAAAGGATCGATTTCGTCGCTCGTCACCTTTCGAGAGCCTCAGGGTGACATTGTTTCTCTCAATGACAGATGTTTTCCCTTTCTTTGTAGCATAGATCGGAAATATTGGCAAAAAAAATCATTTCGGGTATGATTGAATCAGAGGAAAAATTTATAATTTTTACGCCATGTTCACCCCTGAAGAAATCGCACAGCAGATTCCTTTTTGCCTTGGAGCGACCGATTTTCCGACTCTTGGTGAAAAATACGAGGGGAAGGTTCGCGATAACTATATAAAGGATGGGCGTCGGGTTCTCATTGCTACTGATCGGCTTTCCGCTTTTGACCGTGTCATTACTCTTATTCCTTTTAAAGGGCAGGTTTTGAATCAGATTGCGGAATTTTGGTTTCGAAAGACGTCGGATATTGTGAAAAATCATGTGATCGCTTTTCCTGATCCGAATGTGGTGGTGGCGAGAGAGTGTCTGCCTCTGCCTGTGGAAATGGTGGTTCGAGGGTATTTGACAGGCGTGACGACGACATCCGCGTGGTATCACTATGAGAGAGGGGGGCGAAATTTTTGTGGAAATGTTCTGCCTGAGGGTATGCGGAAAAATCAGCAATTTTCGCGGCCGATTTTAACGCCGTCCACGAAGGCGGCTCATGGCGGACATGATGAATCGGTTGCGCCGGAAGAGATTGTGGGGCGTGGCGTTTTGACGCGCGAAATGTGGCAGAAACTCGCGGATATTTCTTTGAGGCTTTTTGCGCGAGGGGTGGAAATTTGCGCAGAGCAGGGGATTATACTCGTGGATACAAAGTATGAATTCGGACTGCTGGATGGGGAGATTATTCTCATGGATGAAATTCATACGCCGGATTCGTCGAGGTTTTGGTTTGCAAATGAATATGAGGCGCGGTTTTCCCGAGGAGAGGAGCAGAAAAAAATTGATAAGGAATATCTGCGAGAATGGTTGGCGGCTCGCGGATTTATTGGAGAAGGCGAAATTCCGGCGATTCCGGATGAGATTCGAGTGGAAACGGCTCGTCGCTACATTGAGGCATACGAACTTATTACTGGGCGGGAATTTGAGGCGGAGGTGGGGGAGGTGATTTCGAGGATTCAGAGGAATGTGGTGGGGCTATCATCCTGATGGAGGGAGCATTGTCACCCTGAGGCTCTTGAAGGGTGACAAAGGAATTACTTTTATGTCATGGTTCGAGAGCCTCACCATGACACATCATTATTTACACATACCATGCTCATCCCCATCATTCTCGGTTCTGAAAAAGACAAGGCGTTTGCGGAAAAAATCACCGCGCATTTGGACGCTTTTGACATTCCTTATAAAATTCACGTAGCTTCGGCGCATAAGGTTCCGGAGCTCGTGCTCTCTCTTGTGGAAAATTATAATAAAAGTTCCGAAGCGGTGTGTTACATAACGATTGCTGGTCGTTCCAATGGGCTCTCAGGCGTGGTCGCGGCCAATGCGGTTCATCCCGTGATCGCCTGTCCTCCGTATAAAGATCATGACGACATGATGGTCAATATTAATTCCACTCTCATGATGCCGAGCGACACGCCGGTTATGACGGTGATTGATCCGCAAAACGCGGCGATGGCCGCTCTGCGAATACTCGGTTTGACCTCATCGGAATTGAATAAAAAAGTTGTTCAGAGGATTGGGGAAGTGAAGCGGGGGTTTTTGAGCTAAAATTTTTTCTATTTGCATGGCGCATATAACCTACTTTCACCTTTATATTTATGTCACATATTGACTCACTTCTCGCCATTTCTCCTCTGGACGGTCGGTACCGCGGGAAACTTGAAAGCCTGCAGAATTATTTTTCGGAAATGGCGCTGATTCGCTATCGAGTCATGCTGGAAGTCGAGTGGCTTATTTGCCTGTGCAATACGGTAAAATTTCCGAATACGAAACCTTTTACCATACAAGATGTGGAGCGATTGCGTGAAATTTATGGCAATTTCACCCTTTCTGATGCGGAAAAAGTGAAAAAATTCGAGCTGACCACGAATCATGATGTGAAAGCCGTGGAATATTTTGTGCGCGACGCGTTGAAAAAAAATGCCGCTTTTCGCCAATGCGAAAATTTTGTGCATTTCGCGCTGACTTCCGAAGATGTAAATAACATGGCGTATAACCTTATGGTGAAGGATTTTTTGGAAAATGAATATGAGGAACTTCTTCAGACGCTCATTGATGAACTCTCAAAAATGGCGGAACAAATGAAAGATGCCGTGATGCTGGCAAGAACTCACGGTCAGAGCGCCAGTCCGACCACCATGGGAAAGGAGTTGATGAATTTCATAAGACGTCTCCAGCGGCAAACTGATGAGCTTTTCATGATAAGTCTTCCTGCAAAATGGAGTGGAGCAGTAGGGAATTTCAATGCGCATGTCGTGGCGTATCCAGAAATTGACTGGATCGCGGTGTCGCGCGGATTTATTGAGCAATTTGATTTTGAACCGAACCTTTATACGACTCAGATTGAGCCGCATGACACGCTGTCTGCGCTTTTTGACAATATTCGGCGAATCAATACGATTCTTCTCGATTTTGACCGTGACATGTGGACGTACATCAGTCTCGGCTATTTTCATCAGAAGACGAAGGAAGGGGAAGTCGGCTCGTCCACCATGCCGCACAAGGTGAATCCTATTGATTTTGAGAATAGTGAGGGAAATCTCGGTCTTGCGAACGCGCTTTTGACTCATTTCAGTGAAAAATTGCCGATTTCTCGTTTGCAGAGAGACTTGTCTGATTCTACGGTTCTGCGAAATGTTGGAGTGGCTTTTGGGTATTCGAGTTTGGCGATTATTTCGACGCTCCGTGGCCTAAAAAAGTTGGTATTGAATCGAGAGGCTCTCGACCTTGATCTTGATAATAATTGGGAAATTTTGTCAGAGGCGATTCAGACGGTTTTGCGTAAAAACGGCGTGCCTGATGCATATGAGAAGTTGAAAAGTCTTACTCGCGGAAAAAAGATGACGAAAGAGGATATTGCGCGGTTTGTCCGTGAGCTCCCGATTGACGAAAAGGATAAAAAGCGGCTTTTGGCGCTGACTCCGCGGACGTATGTGGGGTTGAGTGGGAAATTGGCGGAGCGAACTTTATAAATTTCCGTTTTTTTTGCAAACTTTATAAAGTTTGGTATAATCTTGCCAAGATATGACCATTCAGGAAAAACTCCGCATTATCCAAAAAGTTACAGGTCTGACGCAGACGAAGCTTGCTGAACGCTTTGGTGTTTCTTTTACTGCTTTTAATGGCTGGTGGACGGGGAAGTCCTCTCCGCGGCCGAAAATGCAGGTGAAGATTTCCGAGCTGTTTTTGGAAATAACCGGTCAAAAGATAATCCCAGCCGATCAGCTGAGCGCGAAAAAACAGGCATTAGCCAAAAAATCTCGAGAGCATGGAAGTATTATTTCCGAGATATTGGATAACCCCGATATCCGCGACACGTTCATGCTGAAGCTCACGTACCATAGTAATCGCATAGAAGGAAGCACTTTGACTGAACCTGACACCGCCGCTATTCTTTTTGATAATGTTGCTCTGCCGAATAAAAGTCTGACGGAACAGTTAGAAGCAAAAAATCATCAAACAGCCCTTTCTTATCTTTTTGACCATATCGCTTCTGATGGTGATTTGAATGAATCTTTTGTTTTGAAGCTTCATGGTATTTTAATGAATGGAGTACGGTCGGATGCTGGGTCGTATCGGAGACATGCTGTGCGGATTTTGGGCGTGAATTTATCCACCGCCAATTATGTAAAAATATCTGATTTGATGCCGGTTCTTATGACCGAGACGGCACTGCAAACGGATGATATTATTGCTGTATGCGCAAGAATCCATAGTCGTTTTGAGCACACTCATCCTTTTTCCGATGGAAATGGTAGAGTTGGTCGTCTTTTGATGAGTGCTATGCTCTTGAAAGCGAATTTCTCACCCGCTATTATTCGACAGGAACAGAAACAGCTTTATTACACGTACCTTTATAAAGCGCAAACGAAGAATGATCAGAGTCAATTGGAAAATTTTTTGTGTGATGCGGTATTGGAAGGGTTTAGGATTTTGGAGAGAGATGAGATAGTGTAAATATCACGCGCAATGACATTCCTCTATTATGTTTCATGCCATCGACCCAAAACAGTCCTTTCCGCGTCTTGAAGAAGAAATTCTGAAATATTGGAAAAAGAAGAAAATTTTTGAAAAATCGGTGAAAAATCGGTCGAAAATCGATGAATACGTCTTTTACGATGGGCCGCCGTTTGCCACGGGACTGCCTCACTATGGGCATATTCTTGCGGGAACCATGAAAGATGTGGTTCCGCGATATTGGACCATGCGAGGGAAACGAGTGGAACGCGTTTTTGGCTGGGATTGTCACGGACTGCCAGTGGAGTATCAAATTGAAAAGGAACTCGGCATCAGCGGAAAAAAGGATATTGAGGAAAAAATGGGTATCGCCGTTTTCAATGAAGAGTGTCGGAAAAATGTTTTGCGCTATACCGTGGAATGGGAAAAAACCGTGGAACGCATGGGCAGATGGGTGGATTTCAAAAATGCGTACCGAACCATGGATTCGGATTATATGGAGTCTATCTGGTGGGTTTTTAAGACGCTGTGGGAGAAGAAACTTATTTATCGCGGGCATAAATCCATGCATATTTGTCCGAGATGCGTGACGCCGCTTTCAAATTTTGAAGTGACGCTCGGTTATAAAGATGTGCGCGATCCTTCCATTTTTATTCAATTTCGTTCCAAAAAAGATCCGAATACGTATTTTCTTGTGTGGACCACGACGCCGTGGACTTTGCCGGGAAATTGCGCGTTGGCGGTGGGAGCGGATATTGAATATGTTGAGATTACAATGGAAAATGAAACGTTTGTTCTCGCGAAGACCGTGTGGGAAAAATGGAAAAAAGAGAAAAATGCTTTGTGGTTGCATTTTAGTGATACTTGGCAAGAAGGAAATGTGAAAAATGGGAGTGAATTTCTTGGAGAGGCGTATGAGCCGCTGTATGATTTTTATAAAAATATTCCCGACAGCGAAAATGCTTGGAAAATTTACTCTGCGGATTTTGTGAAAGTGGAAGAGGGAACGGGTATCGTGCATACTGCGCCGGCTTTTGGAGAGGAAGATCTTGCGTTTGGACGTGAAAAAAAATTGCCGTTTGTTCAACATGTGGCTTTTGATGGCACGATGAAAGCCGAAGTCACACCGTGGAAAGGTCTTTCTGTCACCGACGCAAATCCGAAAATTATAGAGGATTTGGAAAACCGAGGTCTTCTTTTTGCGAATGAAAAAGTGGCGCATTCGTATCCGCATTGCTGGCGGTGTGAAACTCCTTTGTTGAATTACGCGACCGAATCGTGGTTTATGAAAACCGAAGAATTGTGCGAAAAAATGATTGCCAATAATCAAAAAATTCATTGGATGCCGGAACATTTGAAAGACGGCCGTTTTGGAAAATGGTTGGAAGGGGTTCGAGACTGGTGTATCAGCAGAAATCGTTATTGGGGGACGCCTTTACCTCTTTGGAAATGCGAGTCTTGTGAGGCGATTGTTTGCATTGGAAGTCGTCAGGAATTGGAAAAGTTTTCAGGAAAACAGGTCAGCGATTTGCATAAGCATTTCGTGGATGATATTTCGTTTCCATGCCAGTGCGGCGGTGAAATGAAGCGAATTCCTGAAGTTTTGGATTGTTGGTTTGAGTCAGGATCCATGCCGTATGCGCAGAAACATTATCCATTTGAAAATAAAAAGTGGATGGAGAAAAATTATCCGGCGGATTTTATTGCTGAGGGATTGGATCAGACTCGTGGATGGTTTTATACCTTGCATGTCTTGGCGACGGCGCTTTCTTCGGATATTGGCGTGTCGGACATGAAGCCGGCGTTTAAAAATGTGGTGGTGAATGGAATTGTGTTGGCCGAAGATGGGAATAAAATGTCGAAATCCAAGAAAAATTATCCGGATCCTCATGAGATGTTTGATAAATATGGAGCGGATGCGGTGCGATTTTATTTGATGAATTCTCCGGTGGTGAGGGCGGAGGATTTGCGTTTTTCGGGAAAAGGAGTTTCCGATGTCGTGAAAAATGTGATTTTGCCGATTTGGAATGCGTATGGGTTTTTTGTGATGTATGCGAATATTGATAATGTCACCCTGAGGCTCTCGAAGGGTGATACTGTCATGGTTCGAGAGCCTCACCATGACAGGAATCGCCTTGACCGTTGGATACTTTCCGCACTTCACGAGCTCATTTCCGAAGTCACGCGGGAGATGGACGGTTATGATCTTCAGGCCATCAGTCCCATTTACCAATTTATTCAACAGCTGACGAATTGGTACATTCGTCGTTCCCGCCGCCGATTCTGGAAGAGCGAAAATGATGCGGATAAAACCGAGGCGTATCAGACGCTTCATACCGTGCTCGTAACCCTTTCGAAGCTCATGGCGCCGTGGATGCCGTTTGTCAGTGAGGAAATATATCGAAATCTTACGGGCGAAGAGTCCGTGCATTTGGCTGATTGGCCGGTGGCTACTGCGATTTTTATCGATCATGATTTGAATGAGGAGTTTCGCCTCACTCAGCTCGTGGTGAATCTTGGACGGCGCGCCCGTCTGAAAGCAAATATGAAAATACGACAGCCGCTTTCTCGGCTTGAGGTGGTACTTCCGGAAAATGTTTCGCCGGACACTCTGTCCGAGGATCTCGATGCGATCAAAGAGGAGCTCAATGTGAAGCGTGTTGAATTTTTGCGTGATTCTTCAGGAATTGCTACGCCTTTCGCCATTCCCGATGCGCGAAAACTTGGGCCGAAGTATGGCGCAGTGGTTCAGCATATTATCCGAATCGCGAAGGAAGGGAAATTTGAGAAACTCCCGAATGGCCATGTGAAAGTTTTGGAATATGAACTTTCTCCTGATGAAATTTCGATGGGGTATAGAGGCAAGGAAGGATTTGATGTGGCATTTGAAGACGGCGTGGTCGTGGCGCTTGATACGAAAATCACGGAAGAATTGCAAGAAGAGGGTATTGCTCGCGATATTGTCCGTCAGATTCAGGAAATGAGAAAAGAGGCGGGGTATCATGTGGCGGATAGAATTTCGGTGAGTATCGCAACCACTGGCATTCTCGAAAAGGCGGTGCGAAATTTCATGGACTTTATCTGTAAAGAAACTCTTGCGGAACATTCGGATGCTCTTGGCACGTTTGATTTGGAAAAAAAGGTGGATTTGGAGGAGGGGAGTGTGGTTTTGAAAGTGTTGAAAATTTGACCTTTGAGTTTCCTCTGAGGTATACTCCTTTTCGTATTTATTGTAGACTTATGGGCATTTTAAAAAGAATCGTCGCGGGGCTTGCTGTCAACGCATTAGCGCTGTATGTTGTCATGTATGTTTTGGAGAGCGTGGAGTATACCGGCGGCTGGAAATTTTTTGTCCTGGCGAGTTTGATCATTGGCTTGTTGAATCTTTTTGTGAAGCCGTTTTTGAAATTGTTGACTTTTCCGTTTCTCATTCTCTCCGCCGGGTTATTTCTTATTCCGATTAATGCGGTCATTCTTTGGCTTGCAAAAGGCATTATCAATACCTTGGAAATTTCGGACATTGCGTTTTTGATTTCAGGGTGGTCGAGTTATCTCATTGCCGCTGTCATATTCGGCTTGGCTAACTGGTTTATTCATATTTTTATCAAATCGAAATGAAAATGCTTGTTTCCGTGCTTCAAATCGTGTCTTCCATTTTTCTTATACTGGTCGTTCTTTCTCAGAGCCGAGGAGGAGGATTGGGAGAAGCTTTTGGCGATTCCGGCGGATTTTATGCGAATAAAAGAGGAGCAGAAAAGGTTTTGGCGATTGCGACGATTGTTTTTGCAATAGTTTTTCTGGTCAGTTCATTTGCTGATACTCTTGTTCGTTAAGCATGAACATTCCATCATTTTTCATGCTGTTTCGACGGGCAATCCGGTCTTTTAGCCGAAAAGAAGAGATTTTTTCGTTGGTTTTTTTCGTTCTGTTGCTTTTTTCAGGGTATCATATTTTTTTTGGAGGGAATGCTGCGCTTTCTCCTGATGAATTTTCTGATATGCCTACTTCCGGCGGTGCTTACAGCGAAGGACTTATCGGACGAGTGATGCGTTTGAATCCTCTGTATACGGAATTTAACGCGGTGGATCGTGATATTTCTCGGCTTGTTTTTTCAGGACTCAGTCAATATGATCCTGTCACAGGCGAAATTGTTGAAGATCTGGCCACTCATAGTTTAAGCTCGGATAAGAAAACGTATACTTTTACCGTGAAAGATAATGTTTTTTGGCATGATGGAGAGCCGGTTACCGCTGAAGACGTGTATTTTACCTATCACGATATTATTCAAAGCGAAAATTTTAAAAATTTTATTTTACGGTCGAATTTTGACGGAGTTGATATAAAAATTATTGATAAAAAAACGATTACTTTTACTTTGAGCGAGGTGAATTCATTTTTTTTCAGCAATACCACCATTGGTCTTTTGCCAAAACATATTCTTGGAGGTATGAATCCTGCGGATCTTGATGCTATCGAATTTAATCAGATGCCGATTGGATCCGGTCCTTATAAAATGGATGGTCCAGTGAAAAATTTTAACAAAGAGGAGAGTCAAGTGAATCTGATGGCTTTTGATGGTTATTATGGTGAAAAGCCGCGTATATCAAATGTTCGATTTTTTACTTTTCCCGATGAAAAAGCTTTGTATAAAGCGCGAAATTCTCTGAATGGCCTTTCTCGCATTACGGTGAAGGAAGAGATCGAGGAGCTGAGTCGCAGTGGGCGTTATCAGCTTTTTCCGTATACATTGCCGCAATATACGGCTTTTTTCTTGAATATGGAGAGCCCGATTGCGAAAGAGTATCTGGTTCGTTTGGCGCTTGCCAAATCACTTGATCGTACTGCTCTGGTGAAAGAATTGTCTTATAAAAAGCAAATTGATACGGCGCTGTTGGAGCTTTCCTTGCAAAATTCGCTTTTTCGCGTGTCTCGCGAAAATGCTATGGGCGCTTTGTATGCATCTGGATGGAGGTATCGTGAAGATGATGTTGAGAAAAAAGGATGGCGCGTATCTGCGTCAGGAAAAGTTTTGGAGCTTCGGCTTGTTGCTCAATCTTTTTCTGAAAATACCGCGCGGAAGGCGGAAACCGAGGCAGTTATTGCCTTTGCGAAAAAGGCGTGGGAGGGGGTTGGCGTGAAAATAACGGTGGAAATGTATGATCAGGAAATTTTTGAGAAAAAAGTGAAAAAATCCGATTACGATATTCTTTTGAGTGGCCAGGCTTTGGGGTACAATATGGATACCTATTCGTATTGGCATTCGAGTCAGGTTTCCGGGAATGGGTTGAATGTTTCCAATTATAAAAATCCCGTTGCGGATAATCTTATTGAGGCGATACGGAACATTTTTGATCCGGAAGTGAAGCGGGCAAAACTTGAGAAGCTGGCGGAGACGATTGCTTCAGACATTCCTGCTCTTTTTCTCTATTCGCCGGTGTATTATTTTTCCGTGGATTCGAGGATAAAGGGCGTGTCGATTGGTTGGCTTGCTTTTCCCTCGGATCGATTGACTCATCTTGTAAAATGGTATATTAAAGAGAGGTAAGGGAACCTCTGAAAAACATACCATCTACTGCAATTCTACCATTTTGGCTGCCGGACATGAGCAGAGCGAGTGTCCTCTTTTCTTTTTCTGGAAGAGAAGACGCACTCCACTTCGTTCCGTGCGTGGCCTTCGTCGCCTTTCACATTTTTCGCTCAAAATGGTAGAATTTCGTCACGAAGTTACGTTTTTCAGAGGTTCCTAAAATTCATAACCTTATTTCCATGGAAGTTGTACTCACGAAAGATGTTCCCAAACTCGGATTCAAACATGATATTGTTCGGGTGAAAGATGGATTTTTTAGAAATTTTCTTTTTCCCCGAGGATTTGCCGCTATTGTGACTCCCGGCAGGAGAAAAGATGCTCTTTCTCAGCAGTCAAAGCGTCTTCTTCGTCGCCAAGAAATTTCAGCGAATGCGGAGAAACTTCTTGAAACTTTCCGTGGTCTCGTTCTTGTTTTCAAAAAGAAGGCCACATCAAAAGGAAAACTGTATGGTTCCATCGGAGAAGATCATATTTTGGAACAATTGGAAAAAGAGGCAAAGATTCATTTGGAAAAGGAAAATCTTGAGATGCCTCAGCATATAAAGGAACTTGGTGAATTTGAAATTCCGGTTCGACTGACGGATGATGTCAAAGGTGTTCTGAAAGTTCGTATTGAAAAACAGGAGTAATGGTTTCAAAAATACTTGGCATTGATTACGGGAGAAAGAGAATCGGGCTTGCTCTGGCGGATTCGCTTCTTCGTATCGCCGTGCCACGAGGAACTCTGGCACCGAAGTCTCGCCAAGATGCGATGAAGAGTCTTTGCGCTCTTGTTTCATCAGAACATGTTGAAAAGATTGTGATGGGGCTTCCTTTGACGCTTGATCGAGACGATACCAAGCAGACGGGTCCCGTTTTCGCTTTTGCGAAAGCATTGAATGAAAAAACAGGGTTATCGGTAGTTTTTCAAGATGAACGTTTTACCAGTATCGAGGCGAAACAACTCTTGGCGCCACTTTTGCCCAAGGATCGAGATATTGATGGGGTATCGGCGCAGATTATTTTGCAGACGTATTTGGATACGAAGAGAGCAGGGCATTTCCCTTTCGTCCTGCCTCCGCATTGACCGTCCAAATTTATTCTGTTTTCTGCAAACAATTTTAGTTATAGGCACAAATTGAAGCGTCCGTTCCCTTCCATTTTCGGCAATGAGTGGTATCTTTTCGAATCTTGAATTCGTAGGCAAGGTCTTGTATCAGTGTGGTAAAATTTTTCGTGACCGTTACCGCGGTTTGTTTTATGGTTGCCATCTGTGACTGGGCGCGAAAATCATTTCCAATAGTTGTGCTGGTTATCTGTTTTACAGCATCCATGGCACTCGTCATGTCTCCGAGGATATCAACGATGGATTCAAGGCTGAAATTCAGAGGATTGCTCACGAGTGACGCAAAGCTGTTGATGAATTCATTTACTGTGTCTTGAGCGCTGGCGATGACGGTAATATCATTCAAATAGATCGTTTTTGCCTCATCATTTTTCTGTTTAATGGTGTTCAGTTGAGCTATCAGATCCGTATCCAGTCGGCCAAGGTAGTAATTCATGAAGCTGTTGTAGTCATCTCCCGTCAGCTTGAGCACGTTTACCGCATAATCTTTTATGGTGTCTCGGAGCGTAACATTCGCGTAGTCGTATTGGCTCGCATAGACTTTTTCGATCGCTTCTGTCACGAGCATTCCTTGAGCGCCAACAACAGTCAGAGGGCTGACATACCCATTGTAGACGATCTGCATGGCTCCAATTTTTGCAAGAGTATCCATGGCGAACTCTTCGTCATCGACATCTTGTCCGGTTTTTTGTTCAATGGATTGAATCCAGCTTGTGGTTACCATATCATACGCTCCATTAAAAAGAGTCATCACCATCATTTCGCCGTCGATAAACTTGGTGTCCTTTATTTCTGTAATAGCGCCTGATTTGATTTGGAGATCCAGCGCTGATTTGAGGGTTGTCAGATAGCTGATATAGACTGAATTAGCCGCGATAATCTGTTCTCGAGCCTTTTCCCAATCTGCCATGGTGGCGGTAGGAGTTAAAGTTGTTTCGAGGAGGGAGGTGGCTTTTTTCAGAGTATCGATGTTTTTTGAGGTATCGCCTGGAACTGGATATTTTCCCGACATCTTGTAGCGCACTTTGTCGCTCAAATCAACCGTTGTTCCTTGTTTTAATTGGACGTTTTTTAGGACGTCGTTGATTTTTGTTTTTCCGGTAGATTGTTCAGTATTGATGTTCACGCTGGACTTGGCGCTACTGGTGCGAGCGGTTGCGGCGTTTGCTCCGAGAGGACTCAATGCCGTGATACCGATGAGCACCGTGCCCATTATTTTCAGCAGATGTTGGGACTTCATAGGTTGTTTGGGTTAAAAAATGTATGAAGGTTTGAACTTTCGAAATATATGTCGAGGCGGGTTACATGATTTTTTTCAAAACCTCTATTCCCGGCAAGGTTTTTCCCTCCAGAAATTCCAGCATGGCGCCGCCGCCAGTTGAAATGTGGGTGATGGAGTTTTCGGGGATATTGAAACGTTTGAGAGCATCAAGGGTATCGCCACCGCCGGCGATGGTTATTCCTTTTGTATCGCGTATGGCAGAGGCGACTTCGCGGGTTCCATTTTGAAATGGCGCGTATTCATAGAGTCCCATTGGACCATTCCACACTACGGTTTTCGATTTTTCAATGAGATGACGGTAGCGTCGCGCAGTTATTTTTCCAATATCCACGATTTTCAGAGCGCCTTCAACGTCTTCTATAGGCATATCAAGCGTTTTTGAGTTTGACGCGATGACATCTGTGACTACGACGTCCGTTGGCAGAATGATTTTTTCTCCGGCCTTATTTGCTTCCAACATCATCTCACGAGCCATGTCGATTTTGTCTTTTTGACAGAGTGATGCGCCAATATTGAAACCCTGCGCGGCGAGAAATGTATTGGCCAGCCCTCCGCCAATAAGAAACGCGTCAACTTTATGGAGAAAACTTTTTAAAATGCCGATTTTGGTATCAATTTTTGCGCCACCGACCACGAGGAGAAATGGGCGCTCGGGGTTTCCGAGCAAGGGAGAGAGCGCTTTCATCTCTTTTTCCAGCAGAAGACCGGCGTAGGAGGGGAGATATTTTGAAATTCCAGCTGTGGAAGCGTGTTCTCGATGTACGGTACCAAAGGAATCACTGACAAAAATATCTCCGAGTCGCGCGAGTTTTTTCACAAATTCCGGGTGATTGGCTTCTTCTTCAGGATAAAAACGCACATTTTCCAGAACGAGAATGTCGCCGCGTTTCATGGATTTTACTTTTTTTTCTACTTCGGGACCGATGCAGTCGTCGAGCTTTTTGACGGGTTTTTTGAGGATTTTTTCGAGTTCTTTTGCGACTTTTTCGAGGCGGAGATGGGATTTTATTTTTCCTTTCGGGCGACCGAGATGAGAGAGAACGATGACTTTTGCTCCATGATCGAGGAGATAGGCAATGGTAGGAATGGAGGCGTGAATTCGGGCGCTATCTGTGATGTTTCGTGTTTCTGGGCAATGCGGGACATTGTAGTCTACTCGGAGCAGGACTCGTTTTCCCGAAACAGAGGCGTCTTTGAGGGTTTGGAGGGGGGAGTGAGGGGGTTGAAAGTTTATAAAGTTCATAACGTTTATTTTGAGAGGTTCCTCAATATATCCACCATTTCCAAAGCGCTTATCATCGCGCTGTATCCTTTATTATTATCTGGCGTTTTTCCTGCGCGTTTTTCGGCGAGTTTGATGTCGGGAACGATGAGCACCTCAAAAATGATTGGAACGCCGGTTTCGAGCATGACACTGCGGATTCCGTCCACGAGTGCTTTTGCCACGGCTTCGAAATGATAGGTTTCTCCTTTCACGAGGACTCCGAGGGTGATAATGGCGTCGTATTTTTTCGTGTCAATGAGTTTTTTGGCGGTGAGTGGAATTTCAAAAGAACCCGGAACGCGGATGAGTGTGAGATTTTCGGGTTTTCCTTTTTTGTCTTTGAATGCTTTTACCGCTTCGGCGAGCAGTTTTTTTCCGATCGATTCATGAAAACGAGAGAGGATGATGGCAATTTTTACGTTATTCATGAAAGAGCGTTTCGAGGTAGCGGGAAATGGGGTCGATTTCTATATTTATTGTATCACCGGCCTGTAAAAAGCCAAGATTCGTGTGGGAGAGGGTAAAAGGAATGAGGGCGACCGTGAGATTGTCTTGCGCGATATTTTGAATGGTGAGGCTCACGCCGTTTATGGTGATGGAACCTTTCGCAGAGAGATAGCGTTTTATTTTTTTGGGAAATTTGATCGTTATTATGCGGTTGTTTTTTTCACCGGTGATTTTTTGTATTTTCCCAATGCCGTCGCTGTGTCCGAGAACGAAATGTCCTTCGAGGCGGTCGCTGAGTTTTATGGCTTGTTCGAGATTTATGGTGTCATTGAGTTTTCGGTTTTGTAGATTGGTGTTTTTGAGCGTTTCTGGAACGATGTTGAGAGTAAAAGATGTTTTTTTCAGTGAAATAACGGTGAGGCAGACGCCGTCACATGCGATACTGCTTCCGATTTTCAGATCGGAGAGTTTTTTTTGAGGGGCGATTTCGAAGGTGAGGATTTTTTCGTTGTTTTCAGTGATTTTTTTGATAATGCCGATGGTTTGAATGATGCCGGTGAACATGGGAATAGCGTGCAATGCGCGCGAAAGTGATATGACTAGCTTTATTATAACATGAGACGGGCTGAAAAATTTTTGTCATGGTGAGCTTGTCGAACCATGATAATTTATATGGTATTTACTTCGCAAATGGTTTTTTTGGTACGCACTGCGCTTCGCTTCGTGCGTGTTCATTTATTTTTTAGAAAAATTTAATGTTTGTTTGCTACAGTGGCCTCACTTTTATTTTTTAATGTTTTTCCCATGAAAAGCATCAATCGCGTCACGCTCCTTGGGCATCTTGCCGCCGACCCAGAGCTGATATCATTCGACGGTGGCAAAAAGAAGGCTTCGTTCTCGGTCGCAACTGATATTCGCTGGAAAGGCGACGATGGAACGGATCGCAAGCAGACGGATTTTCATAGGATCAGCGCGTGGAATTCGCTTGCCAACATTTGTTCCAAGTATCTCAAAAAGGGCAGTGCGGTTTTCGTTTCCGGAAAGCTTCGTAACCGCTCATATGAAGGAAAAGATGGCAAAACAAAGTACATGACTGAAGTTTCCGCGGATGAGCTGAGTATCCTCACTTGGAAAAAGTCAAAAGGTGAAAACGAACTTGCCATTGAAAGCGCTACAGGAGTTGTTGAACATGAAGAAGAAGGAGAGGCGGTGGCGGCGGCGTAGGTTGTGTATGGTATGTCCTGCAAATGTCACCCCGAGCCTTGTTTATTCTGAGCCTGTCGAGGGAGGGAAGACATTTGCAGATTCTATTATAGTTTGATAAGCTCATCATGACAGAGCAATAAAGTTTTTTCGAAAATTTACCAGAAATTTCCAATATGGAAACTACAAAAATCGCTCTATTTAAAGGGAAAAAAATCCGAAAAACACTGTTTCAAAATGAGTGGTGGTTTTCGGTTGTTGATGTATGCGGTGCGTTAACCGATAGTGTTGATGCTGGAGCATATTGGAGAAAATTAAAACAAAGGCTGTTTGAAGAATCAAATGAACCCGTGACAAAATGTCACGGGTTGAAATTGTCCTCTCCAGATGGAAAAATGCGTGAAACAGATTGTGCCAATACTGAAGGAATTTTTCGTATTATCCAAAGATAATTTTTTGTCGTCAACGTCAAAAAAAGAGTTAAAATCTTCCAAAAAGCAAAATTGCGTTTGATCTGTAAAGAGTTTTCCTGGGAAAACTTTTCTCCCTGAAACTTTTTGATCAAAAAAGTTGTTCAGATAATAGGGCATTTATTCATCTCTCAAATATCGTCCTGAAAGCAGATTGAGCTTGATGTATACCAAGTCTTTTAGAGTAATCAGGGCATCTTTGATTGGTCGCACTCGGCTATCGGGTGAATCGAGCCAGCTTACGGGGATCTCGATCACCCTGACGCCTCGGAGCTCTGCGATGGCGAGGATTTCCATGTCAAATCCGAATCTTTTTACTTTTTGCAGAGAAAAAATCTGTTTTGCCACTGCGTGCCGGAAAAGTTTAAAGCCGCATTGGGTATCTTTTATCCCATCAATGAGAAAAGATGAAATGAGAAAGTTTCCGATGCGTCCGAGCCAGATTCGATATTTCGGTTGACGGATTTTTACATCGCTGTCCGCAAGATACCGCGATCCGATGGAGATGTCCGCGGAGTGATTTTTGAGAGCAGAGAGCAATTTTCCATATTCTTCGATGGGAGTGGAATTGTCCGCATCGCAAAAAAGAATATATTTTCCCGAACTCATTTGTACTCCTTTTTGTACCGCAAACCCTTTTCCATAATTTTTTGAAAAAATAATTACGGAGCAATTTTGAATGGTTTTTTCAGCATTTTTCAGGATTTCGTTTGTGTGATCGAGACTTCCGTCGCTTACCACAATAATTTCTGTAGAAATATTTTTTAACCGAACATATTCATTGATTTTTTCGAGCGTTTTTCCAATGCGGCGTTCTTCATTATAGGCAGGAATGACAATGGAAAGTGATCGAGTACAGAAAAAAGGTAAAACGGAGCATAAGCAATAAGAATTATGAGAGCTGTTATAATGATGTAGTGATGTTTTTTCAGCAATTTCATCAAGATTGCATGGTATTTTTTTTGTGTATCCATTTTCATAATCTCAATTATGTACGTCATTTACAACATTTTTGCAATTTTTTGCGTTCCTGATTACACTGCAAAATGGTAATTATACAGGGCTCACATGAATCAACGAGCGAAAATCAGCGTTGTTATTCCGACTTTCAACCGCGCGCCTACTCTCTCGAAAACCTTGGACGCTCTCCACGCGCAAACTCTTCGTGATTTCGAAATCATTCTTGTAGACGACGGCGCGACGGATGAGACTCGTGAGGTGGTGGAGGGGTTTCAAAAAATATTCGCGGGTGGTGTTCATAAAAAGCACGGAGGAGAAGTTTCGGCGCGGTTTGTGGAAAAGTTTTCGGGTGAGCGAAAAGAGATTCCTGATCAGGTTTCTCTTCGTGAACCTGTCAGGAATGACAATTCGCGCGATGACGGCTTGCTCGCTGACAGCTCTCTCCTTTATCTTCATCAAAAAAATCAAGGACAGGGGATTGCGCGAAATTTCGCTGTCGCCCATGCCAAAGCCCCAATCACCCTTTTCATCGGCGATGATATTATTGCCACGCCGACATTTCTCGCCGAGCATGTTCGTCAACATGAAGCGCATCTGGAAGAGAACGCGGCGGTACTCGGTTTTATCGACTGGCATCCTGATCTTGCTCTTACTCCGTTTATGAAATGGATGACGAACGGGTCATGTATTCTTGGACGGTATGGCGGGCATCAGTTCGCGTATGAAAAATTGGAAAATCGCGCAACCGCCCATCGCCATATGAAATTTTTTCGCGAAACTCGTACAACCGCGGATTACAACTTTTTTTATACCTCCAATATTTCTCTGAAAACTTCGCTCCTTCGCCGCTATCCCTTTGATTCCGCTTTTCAAAAATACGGCTGGGAAGATATAGAACTCGGCTATCGACTGACCCAGAAGGAAAATCTCGTCGTGTACTACGCGCCGCAAGCAAAAGCTTTTCATTATCACCCGATGGATGAAAATTCTCTTGCTCCGCGGATGAGGCAAATCGGCGCATCGGCTCATATCATTGATCATAAATATCCGGAGCTTCGGAAAATTCCGAGCCGTTTTAAAAAAATCATTTTTGGTTTTATTTCCAGCTGGCCGATTCTTGTTTTTTTCGATATGATGAGAAAAATATTGCGCTGGCAAGCGGTTCACGACTATTATTATTATGCCCTTTCGAAGAAATATTTTTTGGAGGGGGTGGAGCGGAAACCGCACGCGCATTAAGATTGCTTCGTCGCTCGTGGAAAAGGTATTTGCTTCGCAAATGGTTGGTTTGGTACGCACTCCGCTCCGCTCCGTGCGTGCTCGCAATGACAGTTTTTTAACTCCTCACCCATGAAAAAATTTCTAGTCTTTCTGCTCATTATTGTTCTTTTCACCGTTTTTTTCGCCGCTGGTTGCCGCACGAAACAGAGCCCAAAATCCGCGTCACAAGACAAAATCGAGCTCGTGTATTATCGCCTGTACGACAATGAAGAGATTTTTGCGCCGCTTATTCAGGAATTTCAAAGCAAAAATCGCAATGTTCGCATCAGTTATCGAAAGTTTACGGATCCGGTTGAGTATGAAAATCTTATTCTCAATGAACTCGCGGAAGGGGAGGGGCCTGATATTTTTTCGCTGACTTCCACAAATATGGTGAAACATGTGAAAAAGTTGATTCCCATGCCGGAAGACATGATGACGACTGAAACGTTTCAAAAAACGTTTGTGAATGTGGCAGGGGATGATCTTATTTTTGCTGATGCTGATGGTCAGTCACAGATTTATGGCGTTCCACTTTCCGTCGACACCCTCGCTATTTTTTATAATAAAAAATTGTATGAGGAAAAAATTCCGTCGCGCGGTTTTCCTGCGGCGACTTGGGATGAGTTGCAAGATGACGTTTACAAGCTTACCAAGCGCGACAACAGTTTTGAACGTTTTGAAACCGCGGGTATTGCCATGGGGCGTGCGGATAATATTTCTCATGCCGCGGATATTTTGTATCTTTTGATGCTTCAAGAAGGAGCAGAGTTTTATGATGACGGTTTTACGACGGCTATTTTTGCGAATAATCAGGTTGGCGCCGGAGGGACTTTGCCCACGAATCTTGGAGCAAAAGCTTTGGAATTTTATACCGGTTTCGCCGTTCCTCAAAATAAACAGTATTCATGGAATCTTGCTTTGAGCGATCCTGCCAGTTCAGGAAAAGAAATTACGACCTTTGCGAAAGGGAAAGTGGCTATGATTGCGGGTTATTCCTTTACGTATCAGCAGATTCTCGACCAAATCGGAGAGCTTGACAGGTTCGGTGTATCTCACATCAGTAAGAACGATATCGGTATTGCTTTGATGCCTCAGTTTTCCGATGATAGCGGTTCGCGAGAGAGTTATGCGAATTATTTTGCGGAAGTTGTTTCGAGAAATACCGCGCATCCTCGCGAAGCATGGGTTTTTTTACAATTTTTGAGTTCGAAGGAAAATATTGCTTATTATGGCGAAAAGACGCGTCGTCCGACCTCGCGACGCGATCTTATTGAGGAGCAGAGTCGTGATCCGCTTTTCGGCGTGTTTGCGAAACAGCTTGGGTTTGCGCGGAGCGTTCCTATGGTCGACACTGTAAAATATGAGGAGATTTTTAAAACGGCCATTGGCAATGCGTTGGAC
>JACRIC010000035.1 GCA_016235915.1 Candidatus Peregrinibacteria bacterium | reverse complement strand
CCTTTTTCCCATTGTCTTAAAATGTCCAATAACCCTTTTTTAAGAATCAAAAATTCACGAGCGGTAATAATTTTGATGGTATTCAGCATCTCAGCATGCGCCAAACTGGCACAAATATCATAGGGAATGAGTTTTTGATCAAATAAATAATCGTCGCCAACGCTAAATTTTTCTACGAGCGGGTGAAGAGAGGGGACGCTTGAAACTTGCCACATTTTTTTATTAAATTTTCGCATGGGATTAATTTTTAAACAGCTCATCCTCGAAATTGTAAACATTGAAGGCTGTTTTTTGAGCAAGGTTATATATTTCTATGAATCCAGCAGAAGCGTTTTGATTAAATGTTGCATTTTTTTCAAATGTTGCGAGGTCGGCATTAAAAAGAGAATAAGGCGATTCCAAGGCAACAACAGTGATATTTCCTTTAAAAAGTTTAATTTTCACCTTCCCGGTAACTTTTTTATTTTGATTGTTGGTATAGGCGTGGATGTGGTACATCACAGGATCATACCATTTTGCACCATACGTTAAATACGCCCATTTATTGTCTATGAACGATT
This sequence comes from Candidatus Peregrinibacteria bacterium, assembly GCA_016235915.1. Lineage (GTDB taxonomy): Bacteria > Patescibacteriota > Gracilibacteria > UBA1369 > JACRIC01 > JACRIC01. The sequence continues at coordinate 8,347 of JACRIC010000035.1, read as the reverse complement.
TGAGTTCATTTTCTTCCCGGGTAGATACGAGTTGTTCCAATTTTTTATGAGCCGAGATTAAAATGCTCGCTCCCGGGTTTTCATAAACTCCTCTTACCTTTAAACCAACAATTCTATCCTCAATAAGATGAAAAACGCCAACGCCATGCAATCCTCCTAGGGTATTACATCGCATAATCAATTCGCTCAATTTCATTTTTTGGCCGTTCAATGAAATGGGAACTCCTTGACAAAATTCAATTTCAATAATCTCTTCTTGATCTGGAGATTCTTCGGGAAGTTTACACCACTGTAAAATATTCTTGAGCGGTGGTATAAGTTTTGGATCCTCTATTTCTCCTCCTTCTCCGGTATTGCCCCACATGTTTTCATCATAGGAATACGGCCTATCTTTTTTTTGCTTTACGGGAATTCCGTGTTTTTCCGCATATTCTATTTCTTCCTGCCTTCCCATCGACCACTCTCTTACGGGTGCGATAGTTTTTATTTTTGGATTCAATGTTGTTAAATATCCCTCAAATCTCACCTGATCATTTCCCTTGCCAGTACAACCATGAGCAATGACCTCGCAACCATATTGTTGAGCAATTTTTGTCGCAACCTTAGAAATCATGACTCTGCCAAGAGGGGTGCTCAAAGCATAGCCTCCCTGATAATCAGCATTGGCTTTAATGGCTTCAACAAGAAGAATATCGGCAAATTCATCTTTGGCGTCATAAACAATGGCTTCTTTTGCTCCAAGGTTAAGCGCTTTTTGTTTGATAGATTCAAGGTTGTCGGCTGTTTGTCCGATATCTATGGTGAGGGCGACAACTTCGCACGCATAATTTTCTTGAATCCATGTCAGCATGACAGAAGTATCCAGTCCTCCGGAATACAGAAGAAGACATTTATGAAATTCTCCCTTTATTGCTTCATGGGAGGCCACTTTTTGATACGTTGATTCTTTTTGCATAGCAGGAAAATGAAAAAATGAAGGTTGTTACAGTTTGAGTACACAGAAGAACATGGAACATGGTCGGGGAATATTGTAGCAGAAATTTTCAGAAAACTGTCATTGAGACGAAGCAATCTTAATGCACGCACCATGAGATTGCTTCGCCCGCCTGAAACAGGCGGGCTCGCAATGACAATTTTTGCTATAATACAGAAGTTCCATTACCTTTCCTCCATGTCCTCTCTCCACTCCGATCTCAACGATCGTCAAAAAGAAGCGGTGCACATAACCGAAGGGCCACTGCTCATCATTGCCGGAGCGGGATCAGGAAAAACCAGAGCGCTCACCTGCCGAATAGCCCATCTGATTGCCGAAAAATCCATTGCTCCATATAATATTCTGGCAGTGACTTTCACCAATAAAGCGGCCATGGAAATGAAAACGAGGCTGTGCAAACTTTTAAATCCAAACACAGAAATCGACCCTGCCAAACTCAGGCTCGCCGGCCGACTTGAAGCGTTTCCGTGGCAAAAAAACACATGGGGTCTCCCGACCATCGGCACATTTCACGCGGTCTGCGTCCAAATTTTAAAAAAACACATTCACCTTCTGAAATTTTCCAATACCTTTAATATTTACGATACGGCGGATCAAAAATCGATCATAAAAAATCTGATGGAAAAACACGGCATCAATACGAATCAATATCATCCAGTCGCGATTCTTGGCCAAATTTCCGCGGCAAAAAGCGAACTCATCACTTCTGAGCAATACAGCGCCCGTGCCATGACTTCTTTTACGAGAACCGTTGCCGATTTGTACAAGGTGTATCAAAAAGCCCTGTGCACAGCGAATGCGCTGGATTTTGACGACATTATCATGAAAACGGTGGAACTTCTGGAAAAAATGCCGGACATATTACAGGAATATCAGGAACGTTTTCGATACATTTCCGTTGACGAGTATCAGGACACCAACCGCGCCCAATACGTGCTCATCAATATGCTCGCGAAAAAATACAAAAACCTCTGCGTGATCGGAGACGAGGATCAGTCCATTTATAGTTGGCGAGGCGCGGATATACGAAACATACTCGATTTTGAAAAAGATTATCCCACAGCGAAAGTCATAAAACTCGAGCAAAATTACCGTTCGACGCAGGTGATTCTCGATACCGCGCATGAAATTATTGTCAAAAATAAAAATCGTAAAGAAAAAAAGCTGTGGACCGAAAAAAAAGAAGGTCAGAAAGTGAGGGTTCGAGAGGCTCGCGATGAAAGAGAGGAAGCGGAATTCATGGCAAAAGAGATTCTCGACAGAATCAAACGGCACGAATTTCCGAGTTATACGGATTTCGTTATTTTGTATCGGACCAATGCGCAGTCTCGAGTTTTGGAAGAGGTGTTTATGCGATTTGGAATACCGTATCGGATTGTCGGGGGCGTGAAATTTTATGAACGAAAAGAGATTAAAGACATTTTGGCGTATTTGAAAATCACGCAGAATCCGAATGATTTGTTAAGTCTCTTGCGCGTCATCAATACTCCTCCGCGAAATATCGGAGACAAGACACTGGCCGTTTTGCAACAGTTTGCGTCGGAAAGAGGGTTGAATTTTCATGAAACCGTGAATCGAGCGGACGAAATTGGAGAATTGCCTGAAGGAAAGAGGATAATTTTGCAAAAATTTGGCGCGCTCTGGAATGAATTTCGAAAGGCGAATAGTGAAATGAGCGCTTCGGGAGTCTTGAAAACCATTATTCATCGGAGCGGTTATAAAGATTTTTTATTGCACGATGATACGGCGGAAGGAGAGGAGCGGTGGGAAAATATCCGCGAACTGGTTTCCGTGGCCACGAAATATGATGCTTTGGAGCATGGAATATCGCTCTCGACTTTTTTAGAGGAAGTCGCGCTCATCGCCGATCTGGACACGCTTGATCCGGCGGTGGGAGTGAGCGCTGGTGATCGATTGCGGGAAAATGCCGTCACGTTCATGACGCTTCATTCTGCAAAAGGTCTGGAATTTCCCTGCGTATTTATTTGCGGGCTGGAAGAAGGACTGTTTCCTCATTCGCGGAGTCTTTTTGAACCCGAGCAGATGGAGGAGGAACGTCGGCTCATGTATGTGGGCGTAACGCGCGCGATGGAAGATTTGTTTCTCCTGCACGCGAGGCAAAGGATGCTGTATGGCGATTGTGTGCCGCACGAACCGTCGCGGTTTTTGGGCGATATACCGGAGGATCTTTTGGAACGAGAGGGGATGGGGGTATCTCCGCAAAAAATAGATACGCAGGATATTGGAAAAAGGCCGGTGCCATTCGAAGAAGAAACGAGCGATCTTCGCGATGGAGATCGGGTGCGACACACGGTATTTGGCGAAGGAATGGTGGTTCAGGTGATCGGTGGTATTGCTGTGATCGCGTTTCAGGATCCGAAAATAGGAATAAAAAAAGTGGCCATCAGCATCGCGCCGATGGAGAAGATGTAGGTGATTTTCAAAAAATAATTTAAATTTTCTCAAATGAATATGATGAACAATACTCCATTACCACAAAAATGAAGGAAAATGACCCTACGCTGCCATCTACAGGAAACAATGTCGTTTAACGGTGCACGCATGTATTTGAGGCCAAAAAAGTAAAAATTTGAAAAATGGTATGCGAATGATACGAACACGCTCTGAAATGGAGCGACTCTCAAAAACCATAAAAGCCGCAGGAAAGACCATCGGCTTCGTGCCCACCATGGGTTTTTTGCATGAAGGTCACATGAGTTTGGTCCGGGCGGCGCGACAAGAAAATGACGTATGCGTAGTGAGTATTTTTGTAAATCCTACACAATTTGGCCCAAGTGAAGACTTTGACTCTTATCCTCGGGATTTTCAAAAGGATAAAAAAATGCTGGCTGAAGAAAAAGTCGATGTGGTGTTCTGTCCGACAGTGAAGGAAATGTATCCGAATGTCACTCTGAGCCAAACCCCCCCTGATATTATTCCTCCAAAAAACTTGACCGCCTGCCTCTGCGGCGCCTTTCGGCCAACGCATTTTCAAGGAGTGGCACAGGTGGTGGATATATTTTTCCACAGAGTGAAACCGGATCGCGCCTATTTTGGACAAAAAGATTTTCAGCAGACGGTGATTATCAAGTGGTTAGCTCGCAAAGCACATCTCAATATCGATATTCGAGTCCTTCCGACAATTCGCGAGTCGGACGGCCTTGCCATGAGTTCAAGAAATGTCTATTTAAAGCCAAAAGAACGAAAACGGGTTATCATACTCTTTCAGGCATTACAGCTCGCAAAAGAATTATACGAAAACGGAGAGCGGAATCCTCAGAGAATAGAGCGGAAAATAAGCAATCTGATTAGTCAAAACTTTTTGACGAGTCGGAATCAGGAAATGAAGCTTCAGTATGCGGAAATTCGGGACGCGGAGACACTACAATCAATTCATGAAATAAAACACCCGGCAGTAGTCGCCGTGGCGGCAATTATTGGAAAAACGCGGCTGATTGATAATATTGTATTGGGGTGATATTCTTGCTTTCGTCTGCTTCAATTTTCCACTATGAAAATCCTTTTTATCGGCGATATCGTGGCGAGATCGGGTCGTGAGGCGGTGAGCGCCATTCTGCCTCAGCTGAAAGCCGAAAACGACTACGAACTCGTGATCGCGAACGCTGAAAATCTCACGCACGGAAAAGGAGCATCGGCGCAACACATTCAGGATATGATGAAGGCAGGAGTGGATTTTTTTACCGCAGGAAACCATATTTGGCGCCACAAATCCTTGCTGATGAAAATGGGCGATCCGAATTTTCCGCTTGTCCGCCCCGCAAATTATCCGCCGTCAGTTCCCGGGCAAGGATGGCAAATTATTGAGACAAAAAATAAGAAGCGTGTGTTGATAACGAATCTCATGGGAAGGGTATTTATGGGAATTGACACGGACTGCCCATTTAGAAAAATAGATGAAATAGTGAACATCACGGCGGAAGAGAAGCTTCACGCGGTTATTATTGATTTTCATGCCGAAGCGACGTCGGAAAAAATGGCGTTTGGATATTTTGTAGACGGGAAAGTGAGCGCGGTTTTTGGAACGCACACCCATGTTCCCACGGCGGATGGGCGGATTTTAGAGGGAGGAACCGCCTATATCTCGGACGCAGGAATGGTTGGGAAAAAGGATTCGGTTATTGGCGTGGACAAGGAGGGAATTCTCAAACATTTCATGACCCAGCTTCCGTCTGTTCATGAGTTTACGCCCGGATCCGCAATTTTTAATGGAGTTGAGGTAGAAATCGATCCTGATTCAAAAAAAGCGCTATCTATAAAATCCGTATATCGCGAATGCTAAGGCTTTGAAAAACCATGTATAAAAATCAAAAACAATCAAAAGTCTCAACACCTATCGTTCTCATTATAGTCTTTATTTTTGGCTGGAAATCATCGCAGTGGTATGAAGAGCCGAAAACAGGAAATCTCAAACAGGAAACGGTACAAACTACGGATCAAGTTCCCGCAAGAGCCGAATCGTCAGAATCAACCAACTTGGATATTTTATTTGAGGTGTGGAATCTTGTGAAAGAAAAATATGTGGATTCCGCGGTTTTTGATGATAAGGAACAGATATACGGAGCAAGTCGAGGACTGGTAGATTCACTGAATGACCCCTATACGGTTTTTATGACGCCGACGGAATCGAAAGAATTCAATGACAGTCTGGAAGGGAAACTAGAAGGCATTGGAGCGGAATTGACCGTAGAGGATCGGAATTTGATAATAGTTTCTCCAATTAAAGGATCGCCGGCGGAAAAAGCGGGACTCAAACCCGGCGACATTATTTACAAAATCGGTGAGGACGTGGCTTCAGAGATGAATTTTTTTGAAGCGATCATGAAAATACGCGGTGAGAGAGGCACAAAAGTCGAACTCACCATTGTTCGCGAAAAACTTCCAGAGCCTTTTTCTGTAACGATTATTCGCGACAGCATTGATGTTTCGAGTGTTTCGCTGGAGAAAAAAGACGGCAATATCATGTATCTCAGCATTAGTCAGTTCAGCGACAATACAAAAAAAGAATTTGAAAAAGCGGTGTCAGAAATTCTTCTCGAAAAGCCGAAAGGAATCATTCTCGACCTGCGCTATAATGGTGGCGGCTATCTGTATAGCGCCGTAGATATTTTAGGAGAATTGATAGAAGGAAAAAAGAAAGCGGTGATCGTGAAACATAACGAAAAGGAAAAAGGCGAAACATTATATGCGGATGGAGGAGGTCGACTGGCGAAAATTCCGCTGGTGGTTCTCGTGAATGAAGGTTCGGCTTCGGCATCGGAAATCGTGGCCGGAGCGATTCAGGATTATAAAAGGGGACTGTTGGTTGGGGAACAGACGTTTGGGAAAGGAAGCGTTCAGGATGTGCAGACGCTTTCCGATGAATCGAGTCTCCGGGTAACGGTCGCAAAATGGTTTACGCCTCTGGAACGAACCATCGATCACGTCGGTATAACGCCGGATCGAATTATCGAGATCGCGGAAGAGGATTATAAAAATGGAAAAGATCCGCAGATGGAAGAGGCTTTGAATTATTTGAAAAACCTATAATCTGTCAGTTCGACATTTTCTGAAAATCTCCCACCTTGTATCCCACCCCATGCAGAGTCCGAATAAATGATTGCCCTGGATGCTGGAGCTTGCGACGAAGACGCAAAACATGAACATCAATCGTATTGAGCGTCATAAGATGTGCTTGTTCTCCGCAGACACACTCCAGAAGCGCCGCCCTCGTAAACACGGTGTTTTGATGCCGCATGAGAAATTCGAGAATCTGATATTCGCGCTTTTGAAGCGGTATTTTCTGAGAGTCGCGAAACACTTCGCGAGAGGAAAAATTAAGCGTGATATTTTGAATGGAAAGTTTCTGCGTATTTTCAAGAGATTTCTTATGAATCAGAGATGCTATGCGCTTCGCCAGATCATGAGAGTGAAAGGGATGAACCAGATAATCATCGGCGCCGGCCTCAAATGCGCGAAATTTCGTCTCTTCGTCCCCGATGCGAGTGACAAATAAAAACGGAAGAAAATAAAACTTTTTTCGAAGGATGGAACACAATTCCACGCCGTCGAGATCGGGAATTTTAATACCACTGACAATGGCGTGGTATGGCTTCAGCATTATTTTTTTCAGAACTTCCAACCCGTTTTTCGCAACATCTACGAGAAAATTTTGAGCTCCAAGCCGTTTTTTCAGCATAAATGCGCAAGACATATCTTCCGAAACAACGAGAAGATTCATGGTTTTGAGGGAATAAAAAAAATATGATGTCGCAACCATAGCGCAAAGGCATTAAAATTCTTTAAAAAAATTATGAATTTTTATTTTTTCCGATACATCCCCCAAAATGCGGAAGCAAGATTCCTCGCAAGCCTATTTTTTCGAAAAAAAACATCGAGATATTTGAGCCAAAATGTGAGCCATCCCCAGAAAATAAGGCCAATGCGATACATGGTTTCATTGCCAAATGACAAAAGAATCGCAAAAAATTCACGAAGCACCCATGACAGCATGGAGCCCGGCCCCACGGAAACGCCAAAATCCAATTCCTCATATTCCCGCATAAGTTTTTGAATGCCGCTGATCGTATACCGCTGAAAATCATCAGGAACCGCATGGAACGGCTGAAGAAAAGGAATTTTTATATACAAGTACCCGCCTTTTTTGAGAACGCGGTAAATTTCGGACATGGCGCGAAGAGGATCAGGAACATGCTCCAGCACATTCTTAAAAAGAATCATGTCAATGCTGTTATCAGGAAAAGGGAGCGCAGTGACATCCGCCACAATATCCACATTCGGATACAGATGGAGGTCGAGATTAGAGATCGCGGGATGCAAAGATTTGAGATTTTTTGAAAGGGATCCGATATTCACGATGGTCGAAAGATCGGGATGGGTGGCAAGGAAAGCTTTGAGTTCAAGGCCTTCGCCAAGAGAAGATCGGAGATTTTTCAGGTAAATGGAATGATTAGGCGGAAGAAAAAAACGCACAATACGCCGAAGAAATGTTTTTGGTGATTGATGGGAAGCTACGACATTTTTGTGTGCAAGGGGAAGGAAGAAAGGAATGTGGTTTTTTAGAGGGAACGATACTTGGCAGGAAGCGCAATGGAGCGCGGACTCTTTTTTGAGAAGAGGGGCGTGACAATGCGGACAAACAAAAGGAGGAAACATAGAGGAGCGGTAAAACTGTTTCAAATAATACCTCGTGCGGCTTGAGACGCCAAGTATTGGGAAAGAAGTCGCCCTAGACTTCGGAAGTCTGTCTCAGGTATAGTATTGCCGCTGACAAACCGTGAAAGTACGGTTGAGTCTGCCCCGCGGAGAGGTACTCAAGTGGTTGAAGAGGCGGGT
>JACRIC010000034.1 GCA_016235915.1 Candidatus Peregrinibacteria bacterium | reverse complement strand
TCCATCATGGTTTGAGATCGAATCTCCCACCAATTACTCCTTGAATCTACCCAGAAACGCAGAACAAGATTGATCGAACTCTCTCCAAATTCCGATACGAGCACCGCCGGCTTTGGCTCTTGGACGATATTTTTATTTTCTTCAAGCACTTTTTTCCCTATTTCTACGACTTTTTTCAAATCTGCTTCATATTCCACTCCCACATTGATGTCGAACCGCCGAAACGGATTCGAAGTAAAACTTATTACTTGACTCGTAAAAAGTTCGGCATTCGGAATAATCGCTTTGGTGCCATCGAGCAATCGTAAAATCGTCGCCCGTCCCTGTATTTCCACGATTTGCCCAAATGTATTGTTCACTTGAATATAATCGCCAATAGTATAATTTCGCGCAATCATGAGAAGAATTCCCGCCAAAAAATTCATAATCAGATCTTTCATGGCAAAACCCACTCCCAGCCCGAAAGCCGCCACAATGGAGGTGACATCGATGCCCACCACCTTCAGCGCTATGGTTATCCCCAGTCCAAAAACCACCACGTAAGTGGCTCTTCCCGCTAAAATTAAAAGATCTTGATGTTCCTCGTCGACGTGTTCGGCAATTTTGTCGACTGCGATTTTTCGAAAAAGATTCGCTAAATAAATAGAAATTCCAACCACAATCAGCGCCGCAATCCAATTATCGAGTTTGTCCCAAAAAGTGTTGAAAAAATCGCCGACAGCCGCACCGCTTGTGGCGACTGTTTCACTCCCTTTTCCTGTTATACGAGAGGCTTGGGCAAAAGCTGTTTGAATTGGCAAAAATTGAAGAATCATCATTCGACGAAAAATTATCTTGTTATTATACCAAATTTTAACAAAAAATTCAACTTTGCGATCGGAAAAATTTGGAGGTAAAGTTAAGAAAATATGATGGATATTTACGGAATTCTTGGGCATCCGACTGGTCATTCGCTTTCTCCGATTCTGCACAATGCGGCGTTTCGGGCTCTCGGCATTCATGCACGATTTGAAATTTTTGATGTAGCTCCTTCGCGACTGCCAGCTTTTTTTAAGCGGATGCGGCGTGCACCCATTCATGGACTGGCCGTATCTCTGCCGTATAAAGAGCGGGTTTTGGAGTATCTTGATTCTTTCGATTCATCCACTCAAAAAATCGGGGCGGTCAATACGGTTTACAATGAGAATGGGGTGCTTCGCGGATTTAATACGGACTTTTCCGGGGCTATTTCGGCTCTTACGAAGGCTTGTTCTGCCACGGCGCTCCATGAACTTCGCGGAAAAACCGTTGTGGTCATTGGGGCTGGTGGTGCGGCGAGAGCGATAGTGTATGGATTGCAGCAGGAAGGAGCTGAGGTCATTATTCTCAATCGAACTCAATCAAAGGCCGATACTCTGGCGCGAGATTTTGGATGTCAGAGCGGAGAACTTTCAACTCTTTTTCAATGGCAACCGAATATTCTTATCAATGCGACGAGTGTTGGAATGGAGCCGAATATCGAGTCAATTTCCTGCGACCCTCACTATTTTCGAGTTGCGCCGCGTCATCTCCTCGTTTTTGATATTGTGTACCGGCCCCGAATAACTCAATTTTTGCGCCTCGCGCAAGAGGCGGGTCTGTCCATTTTGACCGGTGATTCCATGCTCCTTCATCAAGGGGCGGTTCAATTTAAAATTTGGACCGGGAAATCCGCGCCGATTTCTGTGATGAAAAAAACGCTGGATGAGGCTTTGTGTGGGCTTGGCGCGAAATAATATGATAGCGCTTGCTACTTTTTCCCTTCCAAAAAATCCCTTCCTTTCACATCTTTTTTTTCTTGAGCCACCTGTGCTTCGATTTCTTCCTGTGTTAGTTCATCTTCTTCTCCTCCAACCACATCGCGACCGTAAGACACATCCGTTCGTAAAAAATCCACGCCGTAGAGACTGTAAATGAATTTGTAGAGAAGATCCGAGAAAGCCCCTGCCGTACTGAGCAATGTCCACAACAATGGAAGTCCTACAAATAAAATGACTCCCGCGGGATTCGATGTCATGGCCAATGCAAAAAATGTGAGAACGATGAATCCTGCTAGACCAAGAAGCCCCAAAACAACGCTGTACACGCCGATAAGAGCGTGAGAAGGATTTCCTATCAATTCCAAAATCATCACACTGGCAATGGCGCTTATAATTGCATGAAAGCCGGCAATGTATCCAGCGACCATCAGTCCCGCTCCCGAAACCATCACATACATCGGCGCTAAAAGTATAAATATAATGACATTGACAATAAAAATTTGATACAGAGCCGAGTTTAAACGGGAATATTTACCTCGCTCACTGATAGCCGAAAGAATCGTTACCATCATATTTGCGGCCATTATTCCGAGAAAAATCATTCCCATGAAAATAAAAATAAAAAGACCACCGACTGTTTTCTCCGTTCCATCTGGTTGAAAAATGGGTTTGAGCGTCGAAGAACTCACCAGAAATATCGTGGCCATCATAATGGTTCCACCGATTCCTCCTAAAAAACCGCTTAAAATTCGCAACATGAGACTGACCGCTGTCGGCTGATACGGGGTGATATTTTCAACGGGTTGGTTCATAAGGACTCCTTTTTAAGGGATAAAATTTTTTTATGAAAAATAAGCAATACTATAATTCCCATGGTGATGTAAGCATCTGCAAGATTAAACGTCGGCCATGGACCGATCGAAATAAAATCCCGCACAAAACCGAATTGAACTCTGTCGATGAGATTTCCAAGCGCTCCTGCAAATATGAGGGCAGTGCTTACCACAGTAATTTTTTTGGAAAAATTAACGATTTTCCAGAGAGTTCCCATGACGATGATAACCGCTATAATGTTGATAATAAGAAGCAATGTTCCTGTGAGAGGAATTCCAAACGCTATTCCTGTATTTTTTGTGTATTCAAAAGAAATAAAAGAATTGAGTACCAGCGGTTTTTGAGCGAAAAAAAACTCCGCCCTGTTTTTCAGGAGTTGATCGCAAAAGAGCAAAATAAGAGTTTCGAGCAACAAAACAGTGTGTTCTTTTTTCATTGGGAATATTATAGCATGAATTTTTAGCGGGACTTATGGTAAAATTTCGTTACGCATGCAAACCACCCATCACCATCACGCTTGGGACTACATTCTTCTGGGCTCAGTGCTCATTCTTATTGTATTCGGCCTGATCATGATTACTTCTATCGGCGTGCCACGCTCGATCAAGCTGTCTGCGCCGAATGTGGCGTTTCCAAATTGCTCCGAAGATACCGTGGATTGCTATTTTATTCTCAAAAAACATGTTGTGCGAATTTTGATCGGATTCGCCCTGATGTGGGTGGCATCGAAAATCCCATACGAATTTTGGCGCAAAACATCTCTTTTTTTCTTCGGTGGCACCTTGCTTCTCCTTCTTTCCGTACTCATTTTCGGATCAACCAACAATACCTTTGCGAGGAGCTGGTTTAATGTATGGGAAGCCTCCATCCAGCCCGCGGAATTCGCCAGACTCGCTCTTATTTTTTATCTCGGACACTGGATGGGACGAAAAAGCGACGAATTGCGTTCCTTTCAAAACGGGTTTATTCCCTTTTGCGTCATCATGGGCATTCTTGTACTTCCGGTGCTTTTTCAGCCTGATCTTGGGGCGACCCTCGTTCTCGTCACTATCGCGGTTGCCATCTATTTTGTGGCTGGAGTCCGAATCCGCGACCTTTTTTTTGGAGCGCTCGTGGCAACCGTGATCAGCGTTTCACTCATTCTCAATGTTGACTATCTCCATAAACGTTTTCAGGCTTTCCTTTTTCCGTCCGATGACTGCACCGAAAGCTATTGTTGGCAGGCGGAACAGGCGAAAATCGCGGTGGGAAGCGGAGGATTGTGGGGAGCTGGTCTCACGCAGGGTATTCAAAAATCGTATTGGCTTCCACAAGCGACTGATGATTTTATTTTTGCGGCATCTTCGGAAGAAATGGGATTTTTTCGCACCGTGGCTGTGGTGATTCTCTATCTTGTGATTGCGTATCGGGGTTTTCGCATTGCGCTTCATGCGCCAACAAAATTTGGGATGTTGACCGCGGTCGGCATCACGACTTGGATTGTGAGCCAAGCTTTCATCAATATTGCCGTGAATATTTCGCTTTTTCCCATAACCGGAATTACTCTGCCGTTCGTGAGTTATGGCGGATCGTCGCTCACCGCCACCCTCATCGGCGTCGGCATTCTTTTGAATATTTCTCAATACACTCTCGACCATGCGTATCGTACTGACCGGCGGCGGAACCGGGGGGCATATCTTCCCAAATATCGCCGTTTTCGAAATGCTTAAGGCCTCGGGCGCTCTGACCCGCGACATTCTCTATGTTGGCGAAAAGAGCGGCATGGAGGAGGATGTCTGCCTGCGATATGGCGTGCCATTTTCCGGGATTTCTGCGGGGAAATTTCGGAGGTATTTTTCTTTGAAAAATGTGCGGGATGTTTTGAAATTTCCTGCGGGCTTTTTTGAGGCGAAACGGATTCTGCGTGATTTCAAGCCCGATGTGATTTTCAGTAAAGGAGGATATGTGGCGTTTCCTGTGGTTTTAGCGGGGCGTATGCTTGGAGCGAACATTATTATTCATGATTCGGATGCGATTCCCGGGCTTACTACACGACTTTCGGCGCCTTTCGCTCATACGATTTGCGTGGCATGGAAAGAAGCTATGAAATTTTTTCCTGCGAAAAAAACGGTGTTAACCGGAATACCGATACGGAAATCGATTCTTGAGGCGGATGCTGATGAAGGATTTCGGATTACCGGTTTTCGAAAAGGTAAACCTGTGATTTTTGTTTCTGGCGGGAGTCTCGGGGCGAAACGGCTGAACGAATTGGTTGTCGAAGCACTGCCGCTCCTTTTACCGCACTGTCAGGTGGTGCATTTTACGGGAAAAGGGAAGGGGCAAGTTTCAAAAGAGCGTACTATAAAAGGTTACAAAGTTTTTGAGTCGCTCGATCAGGAATATGCGCATGTTTTGGCATCTGCCGATCTTTGCATCAGCCGAGCCGGCGCGAATGCTCTTTTTGAATATATGGCATTATCGAAACCGACCATGCTGATCCCTCTTGGCCGGAACGCCAGTCGCGGAGATCAGATCGCGAATGCGTCAATTCTGGAAAAGGAGGGAGCGAGCATCGTTTTTGACGAAAATACGTTGGATGGGAAAGCGTTGGCGAAGAGGATTTTATCGATGCTGAAGGATAAAAAACGCTTGAAACAAATGGGGAAGCGGGCGAATGATTTTTTTTGTTCTGTTGAAAAATCAGACGAGTGGAGCAAAATTTTTCTTTCAAAAACTTGCGTGCTGATACTTACATGATAACAATCCTATAAATCCGAACAATGTCAGGTTTAAGCTCATTTCTTCAAAAGAGTGGACGAACAGGCCAGAGATCATGAGGGCGATGAGGGTGAGGAGGGTGATCGTGGCGAGTGGGTGGTGTAATATTTGGGGAGATTTCCGATCCGAAGTGGTCGTTTGAGGTAACCTTTCGCTCGAGAATGACATCGAAGAAGCAGTTGGTCGGTCGCCACAGGCGATTTCCCTCAGAATGACAATAAGAATCGCGAGGAACAGCACGCCGCCCAGCCAACCCATTTCCACCGCGATTTGGAGATAAGCGTTTTCCGTGAGGAATTTTTCAAAAGGGATGGATGCCGGGCCTGCTTTTCCTAAACCAATTCCGAACGGATTTTCCATGACTGTTTGGATGCCTTTTGCCAATGCTTCAAAATGGGCGGAACTTGAAGCGGGACGAAGAAAAATCGTCTCAAAAGAAATTGGGGACAGAAAAGTGAAAATGAGAGCGACTGGAAGAGCAATGAGTGCGGATTTCCAAAAAATGCGCTTCCACTGGGACAAATTTTTAATAAAGAAAAATACGCCGATGCCGATTACTCCAAAAAGTCCGATCCATGCGCTACGGGAAAGTGTGAGATAGAGGGCGCCGAGACTTAAGAGGAAAAAAAGTGGCCAAAAAGCGGAGACAGGTTGAGATTGTTTCGTCGCTCGCTCGCTCCTCGCCATGACGCCACTCGCGATGATCACAAACAACAAATATAGTCCATACCGTCCCGGACCGCCGAATGTGGACTGCATTCGACAGAAATTTTGGTCAAATTCCACATAATGACATGCAAATACTGCTGTTTTTTGACTCCATTCATCCGCATATGGCGCATATCCAAACTGTGTGAGGAAATTCTGCGGCAAAAAATTGAGAATCCAGCCAAAAATAACAACCAATACGGCCGCGAACAACGCGCTTTTCAAAAATCCACGTATCTCTTTTTCGCCAAATGCGAAAATCCGAACAAGTAAATAAAAATATAAAAATTCAAAATCGTACCGCGCGCCGAGGAGCCATTGTTCCATACTTTCCCTTTTATAAAAAAAATACACCGCGCCGAGGAGAAAATAAGCCGCGATCAACCAATCAAGCAGGCGAATTTTTTTCAACCGCACTTGCCAAGATTCGGATTCACCCTTCGACAGGCTCAGGGTGACAGGAGTGTGGCTTAGGGTGATAACGGAGCGCTTCATGGTAACAAAAAGTCGCCCCCATGTGACATTTGCAACGGCCAGCACCGTCAAAATTCCCAGAATAATTTCCCTCCACAGCGTCACCCAGATCGAATCAAGTCCCATTCCCCTCATCCATGTCACCAGAAATGCGTGAAAGGGAAGCAGAAATAAGAAGGCAAAGAGCAGAAAATAAGAAAATGTCCGGATTGTTCCTTGAAAAGATTTCTGATTAGGTTCCTTAGGAACGACCGTGTTAGCGGTTAAAAATTCCATTGCGACGAGATATAGGAGGGAGTAATATTAAAAATACCTTCATTTTCATTCCATGCCTCTTTTTACCATTTTTTTCATTCTCATGCATCTTGTTTCTCTCGCGATTACCGCGTTGGCTTTGCGGTCACTTTACAGCTATATTCGGAAATTTCGATTTGAACGCAGTCAATACGAGCTCTTGTTTGGTTTTGTGCATCTTCGTCATGTGGCCGTGGCGTATATCGTGATGACGGTGACTCTCACCGCCTATGCCAGTTATCTCCTTTCTAAGGCACTGTAAAAAAATAACTTATGCGCATCTCTACGCTGATACATCTCATCCTCCGTCGTTACTCGTCGCTTACATACTTCCGGTATGCGCGCTCCTCGTGCCTCGGAGGATGAGCGTCTCAGCGTATATCTGCGCAACTTATTTTTTTACAGTGCCTCAGTATTATGAATAATACCAACAAACATTTCAAAGGCCAATTTCAATACGAGGAAGTGATCTGTACCTTTCGGAGACATTGGATTGTCATTTTACCCTCTCTGGTCGGTTTTTTTATTGTCCTTTTTCTTTTTGCTTTTATTGTTTTCCTCGATCTTCGCGGGAATTTTCCCACCATTGATTCCGCGTCGTATTCCAAAGGAATTTTTCTTTTTATCACCGTTCTTTTTATTTGGCTTCTTCATCGTTTTTTCCTTCGTATTTTCCACTATTATCTCAAGGTGGTCATCATCACCAATTACCGAATTGTCGATCTCGACAAAT
>JACRIC010000033.1 GCA_016235915.1 Candidatus Peregrinibacteria bacterium | reverse complement strand
GTCGGCGAGTATGACGGCGATAAGCCCGACATTCGGATAGTGTTCTTTTTTTAAAAGAAGTTGCGTTCCAATAATGATGTCCGCTGTTTTTTTTTGGATTTGTTCGTAGAATGCGAAAAATTGTTTTTGAGATTTGAGGACGTCCGTGTCCATCCGAAGTGTTTTTGCTTTTGGAAACAGGGTTTGCACTTCTTTTTCCAGTTTTTCCGTTCCAAATCCCAGCATTTTCAAAGAAGGGCTTTTGCAGTTTGGACAGCAAAATGGCGCTGGTTCTTGCCATCCGCATCGATTACATTTGAGTAAATTTTTTGTTCGATAAAATGAGGTGCGATGGATGCAATTTTTACACTGGAGATGTTCCCCGCACTCGCGACATGCGATGGTTGTCGCGCTCCCTTTTTTATTGAGAAAAAGAACAATCTGTTGGCCTTTTTCGAGTGTCTGTGCCATTTTTTCTCGCAAACCATCGCTGATTGGTGAGAAATTATGTTTTTTTATTTCGTCGCAGAGATCGATGATGGTGAAATGTTTGGGTCCTTCGGTTTTTTCGCGAAGATACCTAGCGTTTATCGTTTGAGGAGATTCCTGATCCTGAGCGGTCGCCGCGGCGAACTTCAGGTCAGGAATGACATTGTCGGGAATGTTTCGCTTTTCGGTAAAAATGACATTTGTACTGTTGCATTGGTACATCGAGTCAATGGATGGCGCATGGCTTGCGAGAACGAGTTTTGCTCCGGTGAGTTCCGTGATTTTCATCGCGATGGTTTTTGCGTTGTAACGGGGTGTTTGTTCCTGTTTATAGCTCATCAAGTCATGTTCCTGATCCATGATAATAAGTCCGAGTTTTTGAAAAGGAAGAAAGAGTGCGCTTCGGGATCCTATGATGACGGGAGTGTCTCCGTTTTGCGCTTTGAGCCAAATTTCCGCTTTTTCTTTTTCGGATACATCGCTTTTGAAAATCATGATTTTTTCCTGAAAATATTTTTGAAATATTTCTGCGATTCTTGGCGCCATGCCCATTTCCGCGGTGAGAACGAGGGTTTGGTAGCCATTTTTCCATTCGGATAACGCCCACTCTGCATATTTTTTAAAGCGATTTTCTGAAAGAGAATGATGGAAGAGGGTGATTTTTTGATTTAAAGAGGTTGTTGTTCGGAGTGTATGCGAAGTGAGATTCTTCGCCTGCGGCTCAGAATGACAGAGTGCTTTCGGAAATTTTCCCTTTACAATTTTTTCAGGCAGAAAAAGTTTCAATGTTTGATAGGCATCGCTGAAATAATATTCTTGCATCCATGAAAAAAGTGACATCTGCCATGGCCAGAGCGCCGGCATTTCAAGACAGGTTTTTTCAATTTCTTTTATCGCAAATACCGGTTTTTTTTCGTGTATTTTTATCACGATGCCGGTTTTTTTTTGTTTGCGAAAAGGAACGAGCACCAGAGAGCCTTTCTCGATTTTTACCTGTTTCGGAACCGCGTACGTCAGAGGACCGCTGATGCGAGAAAAAGCATGGTTGATGATGATGTCGGCACATTGTAACCCGCTTCGACTCATTATTTGAACAGACATTGGCAAGATCTAGAAAATTTTGCTATTGTGTGACAGTTCGTTTTATCACTTTACATCATACACTATGAAAAGTTCGTTTCTCAAAAAGTGGGCATGCCTGCTTTCCATCGTGAGTTTGTTGGTATCTTTGACAGCGCCTGCGGTTTTTGCGAAAGAAAATAGAGGAGCTCAGAATGCTTTGCGAGCGCCGTTACCTCCTCGTGAAATGTCTGATGACGAGTCTACGAAGATGATTTTGAAATATCCTCCGCGCATTCTTTTTTTGCAGTGGGGCGCGATTCTTGATAAGCAAGAGCCTGCAACGGGGACGGTGAATGTCACGGACACTGCGAATGTCACAGACTGGAGCGGTTATGTGGAAGTCAGCAAAGGCGCTTTGAAAATTGTCAAAAAAGTGAGATTTGAAAGCAATGATACGGCGAGCGTTGCGAAACTTGAAGACGGTCGTCCGGGCAGAGTGGCGTGGACTTCGACGATATCTGGAGGACAGGATGGTCTCGTTCTTCTTTTTGGCGCTCCGAATGATGCGACTTTTACGATTTCGACACCCTATCTTGGAGTGCAAACCTTTTCTGTTACCGATCTCGTAAAGGGGTATCACCAGAAAGGTATTGATGTGAATCAAGATTCTGTGGCGGATGATTATGATTTTAAAGCCATTGTCCAAAGTCCGTTTGCTTCGAAAAATCAACTTTTTCAACATCCGGAGCTTTTGGAAATAACCGTAGGTTGCTTCGCGAAAGATAAAAATACTTGTTTGGGTTTCGATAATTCTCGTACGTATTCCATGACGGTGAGCATCAGCGGACAGGGAGTGGAGCTCATCGCGAAGCCTTTGAGAATGGAGAAGAACACCGATTCCATTGTTTCGGAAAAATCTGGTCAAGTGATTACATCGGAGTTTGTCGTCGGGCCGTTTTCGGATGGAATTACCGCCCGTGTACAGAAAACCGAAAATTTTGACGAGGAAGATATTTCGGAAAGTCGCGCGATTACCGTGACCGTGAAAGAAGGCGAGGCGGTAGTGTTTGAGAAGACATTTGCGAAAGGAGATGAATTTGGGCAGTTTCCCCTTTCAAATAACAGTGGACATTCCTTCATGATTCTCAATCGTTTGAAAGGGATACAAGGGCTCGAGCAGTCCGAGCAGGATAAATATCTTGCCATGAAAGAAAATTTTTCGACCAAATTGGCCCGTTTATCTGAAAATGTTGACGCGCTTTTGCGCAATGGGACGATAACTTCCGATACGGCGGTATCTTTTACGAACTTTATTGATGAGCTCCGTAATTATAATTGGGATGAGACGGTGGCTGGCGATGTTGACAATATGCTGAAAAATTTGCATGCGCTTTTGAAAAACAGTCGGGTGAAATTTGCGGCTTTCCAATCAGGTTTGGAAGAAGGGAAAAAACAGCAAAGTGAACTTCGTGTTCGTGCCCAGAGCGCAAAATATCAGAAAAAGCTCATTCCATTTCGTGATGTCGATGATAGCGCATGGTTTATCTCGGATGTTCAAACCATGGCTGATAAAAATATTGTGAGCGGTTATTCCGATTCTTCCGGAAAATCGCTTGGAGAATTTCGTCCTGCGAATACGGTGACGAAGGCAGAGGTTCTGAAGATGGTGCTGAATACTCTTGGAAAAGAAATTCGCACCTCTGGCGCGATTCAACATACCAAAGCAGAGTCTCATTGGGCGAAGGATTATGTCAGAACCGCCGAAGGGCTTGGACTGACTCTTGTCTCCGATTCCAATGTTGATTTGGATAGCGCGGTTTCTCGCGGAGATGTTATCCGATCGATTTTTGAATCCATGGGGGTTACTCCGCCGGCAGTTTCCAAAACGAGATTTTCTGATGTGACGAGCGCGAATAATAATGCTTCGTATATTGAATATGCCGCAGAGCTTGGAGTTATTAGTGGCGACGGGGATGTCAACGGAAATCTTACGGGCACATTTCGACCGAATGATTCTCTCAACCGCGCAGAAGTTTCCAAGATTTTGAATAATGTGATGGCGCTGACGGGAACTCCGATGTAGAGAAGTTTTGAGGGATGAGATGTTATACAAAGGGCTTGCGGAAAATTTTTTGCAGGCTCTTTTTTTATTTCAGGAAAACGGTAAAAAATGTCTTGCTATTTCGTGCATTTTTTGTAAGATTTGTTCGTTTAGAAAAAAATCATGCTCACGAAGACCGCGAAAAAAAAGAGAAACGGTTTTAGGAAATTCTGGCGTTTAGGAATGGATGGATTTAACACGCAAAATTTCGATATTGGCGTAGATGGAGAACTCATTGTTCGTGAGGGGAATTACCAGTACAACATTTTTGATATTGTGAAAAAATATGGCACTTCTACAGAAATAGTTTTTCCGACCGTCATTGAAAATCGAGTGCGGGATCTTATTGATACTTTCAACGCGTATATTAAAGTTTTGGGATATAAGGGCAGGTTTTTCTACCACTATGCGATGAAAGTCAATCAGAATAAGGAATTCGTGCTTCCGGCTGTGGCCGAAGGCGCGAATTTGGATGTGGCTTCAGCCAACGAATTGTTTTTGGTCAAAAGAATGGTGGAGCAGGACAAATTTAATAATAGAATTCGCGTTATTTGCAACGGCCCGAAAACTCCGAAATACATGGATTTGATTGAGGAATTGAAACGCAAAGGTTTGATCGTGATTCCGGTTATTGAAGATTTTGTGGAATTGGAGAGATTTAAAAAATTTAAAGGAAACGTGGGGATTCGTGTTGATTTGGATGTGAAAGTCGATAGTCATTGGGATAAAAAATTTAATCGTTTTGGTTTTAGTGAAAGTGAACTGGTAAAGATCGGGAAAATTCGCAATCTCTCCCTGCTTCATTATCATATTTCAAGTCAAATCGAAAAAATTGACGGATTGGTGCGGCCTTTGCAGAGGGCATTGGAATTGTATGCCAAATTACGAGAGCAGAATCCGGAATTGGATACATTGGATATTGGCGGCGGAGCGGGTGTGCCGTACGCAAAAAAGAAACCTTTTTATACGGTAAAAAGTTTGACTCGTTGTCTTGTTCAAGCCGCTAAATTTACCTGTGATCGGTTGCAAGTGAAACATCCGAATTTGATTGTGGAATGGGGGAGATACGTGGTCGCTCCGGCGCAGATTACCATTTATAAAGTTTTGGCGGAAAAGAGCGTGGAAAATAAGGGCTGCAATACATGGTATGTGATTGACGGCAGTTTGATGAATGATTTGATTGATACGTGGGCGATTCATCAAAAATGGCATGTGATACCGGTGAATTGTATGAAAACTCGAAAGCTTCAGAAGGTTTGGTTGGCAGGTTCTTCTTGTGATAGCGATGATAAGTATACTGCCGGTGGCGGATATATCCCTTTGCCAAGGCTTGAGGATACCGATGAATTGTATATCGCTTTTTTGGATACTGGCGCGTATCAGGATTCGTTGGCTTCGCATCACTGTTTGCTGTCTTCTCCTGCGAAATTGATTGCTCAAAATGGAGAAATCAAGGTGGCGAGAAGGCGCGAATTGCCGGAAGAGGTGGGGAAACTTTTTGGATGGTGATGGCGAGGCGACCCCTTCGGTGGAGCTCAGGGCAGGCTGGGAGCGAAGCAATTTTGAAAGGTTCCAAGAAATTTTTATGTCATATATGAAACTCAATTTTGGCGGAATCCCGGAAGAATTTACAGATTATGATCGCTCTCGAATTGTTATTTTGCCGGTTCCGTATGATGGAACAAGTACTTGGATGAAAGGGGCGGATAAAGGGCCATTGAAAGCGATTGAGGCGTCGCCGCAGATTGAGTGGTACGATTCGGAGTTAGATTTTGAAGTGTATAAAGAAGGGATTTTTACGGATGAGGCGTTGACGGTGCCATCTGAACCTGCAGCTATGGTTTCGGTTGTTGGACAACGCGTTTCATTTCATTTAAAAAATGGGAAATTTGTGATGATGCTTGGAGGCGAACATTCGGTGAGCATTGGAGCGGTGAAAGCGTTTCATGAAAAATTTTCGGATATGACCGTACTTCAGCTTGACGCGCATTCCGATCTTCGCGATGAATATTTGGGATCGAAATACAATCATGCCTGTGTGATGGCGAGGGTAGGGGAGATGTGTTCTTTTACGCAGGTCGGAATTCGGAGTATGGATATTTCTGAAAAGGCGCGAATGGACATAAAGCGTGTTTTTTGGGCGCGGGATATTTATTCGAATCGAAAATGGATACCAAAGGTTTTGTCGCAATTGGGAAAAAATGTGTATGTGACGATTGATGTGGATGTTTTTGATCCCTCTATTATGCCTTCAACGGGAACTCCAGAGCCCGGAGGACTTTTTTGGTATGATGTAATGGATCTTTTGAAAGCTGTGATGCGGGAGAAGAATGTTGTGGGTTTTGATGTGGTGGAATTGAAACCGATTGCGGAAAATCCCGCGCCTGATTTTCTCGTGGCGAGGTTGGTGTATCAGCTTTTGGGGTATCGATTCGCCGGGAAATAATTTGTGGAAAGGGGAGGGGGAAGGCAAAATTTTCTAAAAAAATTTTGTCTTTGCGCCAGGAGGGATTCGAACCCCCGACCCACGGTTCCGAAGACCGTTGCTCTATCCCCTGAGCTACTGGCGCGCGGTTTTCAGGAATATGTTACCGATTTTTTGGTGATAGAGCAAAAAAAAATTTCAGGTTGGAAAGTTTTCCCGGGAAAACTTTTATAGGTTACTGTTTCGGTCGGCTCACCCAATTTTTCCATGTGATGAGGAGCGGACTTGCGGTAAAGATTGAGGAGTACGTTCCGATCGTGATGCCCACAATGAGCGCGATCACAAAAAATCGAATGGATGACACTCCGAAAATCGCGAGAGCCGTGATAGTTAGGAGCGTGGAAAGCGAGGTATTGATCGAACGCGCCATGGTCTGATTCATGGCTTTGTTCGCGATGGTATCGAGAGTATCCCCTTTATTTTGATATCTCAGATTTTCCCGAATGCGATCAAAAACCACGATGGTGTCATGCACCGAAAATCCGATGATCGTGAGGATAGCCGTGATAAACAGCGCATCTATTTCCACATTGAAAAGTTTTCCGAAAATCACGAAAGCGCCTACAGAAATAATGACATCATGAATGAGCGCGACAATGGCGCACACTCCAAATCTCCAAGGATTGATGTGTTTCGGAATTTTTCGAAAGGCAAAAGCGATGTAGAGAATGATCATTACCAGCGCGATGGCGATGGCGGACACGGCTCTTTTTTTCAACGTTGCACCGATAGTGGGCCCGATGGTGGTAAAGCGGATCTGTTCGAAATTTCCGAGGCTATTTTTCAAAGACTCTGTAAATTGGGTATGCGTTTCATTATCGAGATGCTTCGTTCTGATAATGAATGTGTTTTGATCCGTTGGGATGATGACCGGCGATCCGAAGTCTGTTTCGACAGGAGTTATGGCCTCAAATATCCCTTGAATACTTTCCGTGGTCACCGCTTTGTTTTCAAATTTTACCTCAAGCAATGTGCCTCCCGTGAAATCGAGTCCCAACTTGAATCCAAAGAAAATGATCGCGAGAAGGCTTATCGCTATGAGTATTCCTGAAAATCCAAACCATATTT
>JACRIC010000030.1 GCA_016235915.1 Candidatus Peregrinibacteria bacterium | reverse complement strand
GGCCATCGAGCGGCAGGGCGATCTTGCCGCCATTATGACGAATCTTCGCGAGAATGATATTTTTTTTATTGATGAAATTCACCGCCTCAAACCGCAGGTCGAGGAAATTCTGTACAGCGCGATGGAGGACTTTTGTATTGACATTATCATCGGCAAAGGGCCATCGGCCCGATCCATGCGGCTTTCACTCCCCCGCTTTACTCTGATCGGAGCCACGACCAAACTCAATATGTTGTCCTCGCCTCTTCGCGATCGTTTTGGCAATGTTTTTAAATTGCAATTTTATACTCCTGAAGAAATTCGCCAGATTCTCCTGCGTTCCGCGAAAATTCTCGGATGTTGTTTGAGCGAAAAAGCGGCAGATCTCCTTTCCCATTGTTGTCGAGCGACTCCGCGCATCGCCAATCGACTTCTTCGACGCATTCGGGATTTTGCGGAAGTTCATAATCTGGAGACTATTGATGAAAAAATAGTGAAAACCACCCTCGAATCTCTTGGCATTGATTCAATCGGACTTGATGGAACGGATCGCCATATTCTCGATACCATTATTACGAAATTTTCAGGCGGACCGGTGGGCTTAAATACCATTGCGGCCGCTACCTCCGAAGAAGAAGGCACCATCGAAGACATCTACGAACCCTTCCTCTTAAAACTCGGCTTTCTCTCGCGCACCCCCCGCGGCCGCATTGCCACTCCTCACGCGTACCGGCACTTGAAATTACCGGTTCCGGAAAAAGAAGTGCAGAAGGCGATGTGGTGATATAATGCTTTTGAAACATCTTAACCCTCATTTCCATGGTCCATCTCAAACGGTTCCTGCCAGTATTTTTTGCCATTATTCTCCTTTTCGCCGCTGTCGGTTGCGGTTCTTCGGATAATCAAGCGAACATTCTCTCACAGGAAATTGGCCAAAAAACGGTAACCGAAGAGGGTGTTCTCAAAGCGCTCGGAGTCAATCTCGGCCAGAAAGGCACGCATCTCCTTCAAAAAAATACTAACGAGATTGTGCTGGTTTTTAGCAATTATGTTGATCTTGATTCGGAGAAGTATCTTGGGAAAAAAGTTTCGGTGACCGGATCTCTTTTGAAAGGAAAAAAAGGTGAAAAAGATGTGATTGCCGTGGAGTCCATTCAAACACTTGGCGCTGGCGCCGATACCGCTCTGAAAGTTTATGAAGATGCTGATCTCGGATTTCGAGTTGAATATCCGGGAATTTTGACGCCAGCGAAGTCGCAGTCGCGCGTGGCGTTTCAAAATTCGGAAGATTCTGGCCAGATGATTGTGATTTCTCGCATTGCCTTGCCTTCGGGAATGAACCTTGAAAAGTACCTCAGCGATATTCTTGACGTTGCGGAATCAGCGCGCAGTTCCACCACAATTGGCACGCTGTTCGGGTACCAAGTCGCGAGTCCTGATGATGCGCTCATTGATATCTATGTTGAAAGCGGGAATGCGGTTTTTGATTTTTCGCATTTGAGTGAAAAGAGTGTTTCACATGACCAATATCGCGAATATTTTCTGACGATGGCGAAGAGTTTTTCTCTTATTTCTCAGGCAAAGGCGCCCGATGCTCCCACTTCTGAAGTCACGGACGATATGAAAGCGCCTGAGAGTACCACGAATGTTTCGGAAGAACAAAAAATGAAGGGCGCGGATACACAAACCCCTGAAGTCCTGATTGACGATACGGCCAAGGAAGTTCCTGCCGTTGTTTCCGCACCCGTGGCGGAACCTTCGCCTGTCAATACCACTTCCGAAGCTGAACCTCCGACCGATTCGACTGAAAAAGATTCCCAAAAATCCGTGATGATTTCCATTCAAACCAATATTTCCACCATTGCGCCGGATCCTTCAGAAAATGGCGGCTGGAAGACCACAAAATTTGAATTTGTGGAGCCGAATTATGTGTATGTGGAATATAATGATGCGACAGAACGGCGAAAACTCCTTTTGACCTTTCAAAATGACGGCGGATCCATTACTACCGCCGTGGTGGGGTATTTTCAAACAGACGAAGATGAAAATTGGGAAACGGTTTCCGGTTCAAACGCCGCGTATGGAAAGGAGCGAATCGTCTATTCCGGAGCGGATTCCGAGGAATCTTTTACTCAGCTTCCCGGCTATCGATATTTCGAGAGTTCGACGTATCATTTTAAAATCCAATATCCGTCGGCGTGGTATTTTTCTGGGTCGGCCGGCGTGTATTCTTTCTCAGATAAACCTGTGGAAGCTGACAATACTCTCGTAACCCTTGAGGTGCGAAAACAAGGACTCTCCGGCATTTCCGGCGCTTCTTCGGAAATCAACGGATTCACGATTCTTGTCACCGAAGAAGAGGGAGTTTCTGTGGTATATGCTGGAAAAGATGATTCGCGAAGCTATCGATTAAGCGGTGCGGCTTTCTATAAGAGTATTCTGGAAACGATGGCGGGAACGATCACTGATTGAAAGGTCGCCTCAAGATGACAATTTTCTTGCATTTCCATTTTTAGCACTCTATAATAGCGAGTGCCAATCTGTCGTGCCTCATTTCCAATACTCTCCGCACCATTGAACAGGGAAAAGTAAAGCCTTTCTTCGTCTTTTTCCTTCAAAATGAAAAGAAAAATCTGTATAATGAAATGACTTTTTAAAATCTCAACTTTACCCTATGGATCCACAAAACAAATTCGAAAAATTCACGAAAGAAGCGAAACAAGCCCTCCTCGTAGCACAGGACATTGAACGACAAACAAAAACCACCTATATCGGCACCGAGAATGTGCTTCTGGGGATAATAAGACAACAAAATTCGCTTGGCGCGGCCATTCTCCATAATTTCGGCGTTTCGCTTGATAATGTCAATCTTGTTCTGAAAACCGTCGGTCGGACCACCGCCCCGCAGGGAATCAAAAAAGCGCCTTCCGTGGGACTCAGCGGTTTCGCGAAAAAAGTTATCGAAGACGCGGTGAAATGCGCTCATGATTATAAACACATGTTTGTCGGGACGGAGCACCTGCTCATCGGTCTTGTGAAGCAGGAAAATACCGCGGCCACTGTTATTTTGGAAAACATGAAAATTAATAATAAAGATGTGGAGCGCGAGGTTCTGAAAATTTTTGAAAATCCCATGAAGATTCCAGGAGGAATGTCTGGTCAAATGGGACATATGATGAATCCGATTGAGGCGCTTTTAAATGGCCTTCAAGGAGTGCTAGCCGGCGAAAAAGGCGGGAATTTTCAAGACGGTTTTCGGCATAAAGACAATGGGGATGGTTTTCCCGGTGGAGCACGCACCGCAACGGCGAAACATGTCAAAACACCGGCGCTCGATTATTTTTCAACAGACCTTATTAAAGAATGCCGCGATGGAAAGACGGATCCGATTATTGGCCGAGAAAAAGAAATCGAACGCACTATCAGCATTCTTCAGCGAAAAACAAAGAATAACCCTGTTCTTATCGGCGAACCGGGAGTGGGAAAAACTGCGGTGGTGGAAGGGCTGGTTCATGCGATTGTTCAGGAGAGAGTTCCTGATAACATGCTTGATAAAAAAATCCTTTCGATATCCATGGGTTCGCTCGTGGCCGGCACAAAGTACCGCGGTGAATTTGAGGAGCGACTCAAACAGGTTATCGATGAAGCGGCCGAACTTTCCAATGTGATTCTTTTTATTGACGAATTGCATACGGTTATTGGAGCGGGATCGGCCGAGGGAAGTCTGGATGCCGCCAATATTCTGAAACCCGCGCTTTCTTGCGGTAAAATCCAGATGATCGGCGCCACGACCACGAATGAATATCGAAAATATGTGGAACATGATGCCGCGCTTGAACGACGGTTTCAGCCGGTGATGGTTTATGAGCCTTCGGAATCTGACAGTATCGCGATTCTGAAAGGGTTGAAAGCATCGTTTGAGGATCATCACAACCTTCTTATTCAGGATAATGCCCTTACTTCTGCGGTCGGTCTTTCCAAGCGCTATATCATGGATCGATATTTGCCTGATAAAGCCATTGATATTCTGGATGAAGCCGCGGCGCTCAAAGGCATGAAATCCCAAAAGAATGATTCGTCGGTTAAAAAGTTCCAAAAAGAACTCAATAAGCTTATCAAGAAAAAAGAAGATGCCGTTTCAGAGCAAAATTACGAATATGCGGCAGAGATTCGTGCGCAAGAGTTGGCTATTTTGGAAAAATTGGAGGCTTCGCGGACTGTGAAGATTCCACGCGAAAAACGTGCAAAGCTCGGCGAAGATGACATCGCCCATGTCGTGGCTACCATGACCGGTGTTCCTGTTATGAGACTTTTGAAAGACGACGTCGAGCGCCTCATTCATCTTGAAGATAATCTGAAAAAATCTATTGTGGGACAAGGTGACGCCATAAAAATCGTGGCGCAGGCCATACGAAGATCTCGAGCTGGAATTGCGGATGCCAATCGGCCAATCGGATCTTTTATTTTCATGGGGCCGACGGGCGTGGGAAAAACCGAGCTCGTGAAAACCATCGCTCGAGAAGTTTACAATGATAAAGACGCGCTCATTAAAATCGATATGAGTGAATTTATGGAACGGCACAATACCTCTCGCCTTGTAGGGGCAACTGCTGGATATGTTGGGTATGAGGAAGGTGGGCAACTCACGGAGGCGGTGCGCCGAAAGCCCTACGCGGTCATTTTATTTGATGAAATTGAAAAAGCGCATCCCGATGTTTTTAATCTCCTTTTGCAAATTCTTGAAGATGGACATCTCACGGATGCGAAGGGGCGGCGAGTTGATTTCCGAAATACCATTATTATTATGACCTCGAATATTGGGGCAGATCAGCTCACGAAAAAAGCTTCGCGGATCGGATTTAACCTTGCCACTGATGAATTGAAAAAAGCGGAAGAAGAATTTGATGAAAAAAAAGAGGAAATTTTGGCGGAACTCAAGGAGTGTTTTCGTCCGGAATTTTTAAACCGAATCGATAAAGTGATCGTCTTTCAACCGCTCACTCATGAAAATATCAAAGATATTGTCAAACTTCATGTGGCCATGCTTTCCGAACGGTTGATCACGAAAAAAATTACACTGGAGCTCACGGACGGGGCGCTTGAGATTCTTGCTGAGAAAAGCTATGACCCGGATTATGGAGCGCGGCCGGTGCGTCGAACTATTCAAGACATGGTGGAAGATCCCTTGACGCAGGGCTTGCTGGAAGGGAAATTTGCTGATGGAGATACGGTGAGGATTGTGAAGAAGAAGGAGGAGGTGGGGCTGGAGAAGAAGGAAGGAACTTCTGTCATTGCGAGGAAGCCGCTTTAGCCGGCTGACGAAGCAATCTTTTCGAACTCCGGTGATGTCAGGTAGGTTGCTTCGTCGCAATGACACAGCGCTCTTGACTTTTTTGGCCTTTTTTCTGTATAGTGCCAGAGCTTTCATGGAACGCTACCTGCGGAGACGCGAAGTGAAGGCGGTATTCCTTCATTCTCTGCTCATTTTTATATATGGCCAAACGAAAAAAACTTTCAACGCCTGATGTCGTCGCTGATTCTTTTATGGAAGAACTTTTTCAGGGTCTTCCTCCTTTTACTTCTGCCAAAGCCGGAGAAATGATCTCGGGAACCATTATTGATATTCAAAAAGATAAAATTCTCCTCGATCTTTTTGGAATTTATACCGGCATTATCAGCGGCCGAGAGCTTCGTGATCGCGCCAATACCGCGAAACAGCTCAAAGTCGGCGATATTTTGAAAGCCTACGTGATCGAAGAAGAAAATCCAGACGGCCTGGTGGTTCTTTCCCTTCGTAAAGCCAGTGAGGAACGCACTTGGGAAGAATTTCAAGAAGCGTTTGAGAAGGGAACCGTTATCAGTGTTCGGCCGCATGAGGCCAATAAAGGAGGACTTCTTTTGGAAATTGATAATATTAAAGGATTTATTCCTGTTTCCCAGCTTGCTCCGCTCCATTATCCGCGAGTCAATGGCGCTGATGCGCTCAGGATTCTCGAACGCCTTCAGAAGCTCATCGGTGTTACTTTTAAAGTGAAAATTATCAATCTCGACAAAGAAAATGGAAAACTGATCCTTTCTGAGAAATCTGCGCTGGAAGAAGAGAGAAAAGCTGTTTTGCAAAAATTGAAAATAGGACAAAAAGTAAAAGGGAGAATCAGTGGCATTGTGAAATTTGGAATTTTTGTGGCTTTTGAGGGACTGGAAGGGTTGGTGCATATTTCGGAAATCGCATGGGGACATGTGAGCGATCCTTCAGAGCATGGACGGCTTGGCGATCCGGTGGAAGTGCTGGTTATCGGTATTGATAATGATAAAATTTCCCTTTCCATGAAGCGTCTGACTCCTGATCCGTGGATTGAAGCCGCGAAGAAATTTAAGGTCGGGCAGATTATTGAAAGTGAAATTGCCCGAACTACGGAATTTGGAGCGTTTATCAAGCTGGACACGGAAATCAATGGACTCATTCACCTGTCCGAAGTCACGGATGATCCGACCATTAAAGATATTCGTCAAATTCTGAAAATCGGTGATAAGGTCAAGGCGAAAATTATTGCGGTGGAGCCGGAGGAACATCGAATAGGACTTTCCATTAAGGCGCTTTCGGAAACGGCTCCTGCGAAAAAGACGAAGGCCAAAAAAGAGAAAGGGGCTGAACTTTCAGAAGGAAAGGTCGGAGTTGTTGAAGCAAGGGAAACGAAGGTCGAGGCAACTGAGTCGCAAGATGGTCAAACGAATCTTTCCGATGTGAAAGGTGTTTCCGCGAAGGTTGCGGCGGCTCTTGAAAAAGGCGGTTATAAAACGCTGGACGATTTGAAAAAAGCCAAAAAAGAAGATCTCGTCGCTCTCGAAGGCATTGGTGAAAAAACTGCGGAGAAACTTTTGGCGCTCTAATGTCATTGCGAGCACGCACGGAGCGAAGTGGAGTGCGTCTTCTCTTCTTTTCGACTAAGCGAAGCAATTTCCAAGATGCTTCGTGGAAGTTTATTCTCCTCTTTCTTTATGGCCTTTATTCCCCTCCGTACCTGCGTCAGTTGCCGAAAAAAGGCGCAAAAGAGTGATTTTTTTCGGATGATCCGAACACCAAAAGGTATCGTGAAAATTGCCGATGATCTCGGTGAAAATGGACGCGGAGTGTATTTGTGCAAAAACCGAGAATGCGTGGAGCGCGCTTTTCAAGGAAAAAAGAAAGGCATTGTTTCGCATTTTCTGAAAGTGCCGGTCGAAACGGAAGTGATTTTGGAAAAGCTTGTGCAGATGATAAAATTGTCACCCTGAGGCTCTCGAAGAGTGACAATAGACTCGTTGCATAGCGAGTCTCATGAAGAGCTCTTCGTTGTCATGGTTCGACAAGCTCACCATGACAGCTCTTTATGCTACAATAATGTTCGATGAAAACTCACTCCCGAAATGAGGCAACCCTCAATCCCGAACAGCTCTCAGCTGTGACTCACGGCGAAGGGCCGCTCCTGATTATCGCTGGAGCGGGGACTGGAAAAACTCATGTCTTGGCTTCCCGCATTTTGTACCTCATCCAAGAAAAAAAAGTTAATCCGCAGAGCATCCTCGCGCTGACTTTTACCGAAAAGGCCAATTCTGAAATGAGAGAACGCCTCGACCTTGCCCTGCCTCTCGGATATGAGGAGCTTCCGATTTACACGTTTCACGGTTTTTCCGATTCCATTCTTCGCGAAAAAGGCCTTCTGATCGGGCTTCCCACGGATTATCGGATTCTCACCGCTCCGGAGCAGTGGCTTTTTGTGAAAAATCATCTTTTTGAATTTGAACTCTCGGAGCTCCGTCCTCTCGGCAATCCCACAAAACTCATTTCAACGCTTCTTGCTTACATTGATCGGCTCCGAGACGAATGTATTTCTCCTGAAACTTTTGAATCCTTTGCGAAAAGGCTTCCGAAAGATACTGAAGAATTTACTCTCATGAATGAAATCGCGCATTTTTATCAAACCTATCAACATCTCAAAATTAAAAATGGTTGCCTCGATTTTCAGGATCTCACTTTTTACGTTCTGCAACTTTTTCAACACAAAAAAGACGCGCTGACCGAGTATCAAAACCGTTATCAATACATTCTCGTGGATGAATTTCAAGATACGAATTTCGCTCAAAATTCGCTGGTCGAACTCCTCGCCAAAAAACATCGAAATATCACGGTGGTTGGCGATGATGACCAATCAATTTATAAATGGCGGGGGGCGTCGCTTGCGAATATTCTTTCCTTTGAAAAAATATTTCCCGGAGCGAAAAAGGTCGTGCTGACGCGAAATTACCGATCTTCCCAAAACATTCTCACCGCGAGCCATGCCATTATCCAAAATAACAACCCGAACCGCCTTGAAGTGAAAGAAGGCATTTCCAAACATCTTATTGCTGAAAATACGGCTCCCCTCTCCCCTATTACCGTGATCCATGCGGAACATTCCGCAGAGGAGACCGAGGAGGTCGTGAATGAAATCGAACGGCTTCACGATGTTCCCGATGCTCTGTGGAGCGACTCTGCCATTCTGGTTCGGGCGAATAAACATGCTCTGCCATTTATTGAGGAATGTCGGAGGCGAGGAATTCCCTGCCGTTTTTCAGGTTCAGAAAATCTGCTTTCCCGCGAGGAAATTAAGGATATGTGGGCGGTAATTCGGATTTGCACGAACCCTGCGGATGATATTTCGCTGTTTCGAATACTTTCCATGCCGATTTTTGGCATTCCGATGGTGGAAATTACCTTGCTTCTGTCCGAGGCGCGCAAACACTTTTCGCCACTTTTTACGCTCGTGATGAAAAAAGGCTCGGAGACCACGCTTGCTCTTGGCGGTAATGAAAAATGGAAATTCATTTCAGGTCTTTTGACCGAACTTTTGGAAGAGAGTCGAAGGTCTCCTGTCAGTCGTGTTCTGGGGAATTTTTTGGAAAAAAGCGGATATTTGAGGCGATTGATTGATCTCGGCGACGCGGACAGCGCGGAAAAAATTCAGGGACTTTCCGATTTTTCCACTTTGGTTAAAAAATTTGAATCGGATAAAACGGAGGCGAATATTTTTGCTTTTGAAGAATATCTGGAACTGATTGAGGAAAGCGGCATTTCAAGAGAGGAATTTCGGAGTCAACCTGTGGACAGCGATGCGGTGAAAATTTTGACGATTCATGCGAGTAAAGGTTTAGAATTTCCGAATGTTTTTATTGTGAATTTGGTGCAGGAGCGATTTCCGTCGCGGCGACAGAATGATCCTTTCAAAATTCCCGAAGAGCTTCTTCCTGAGGCGCTTCCGGCGGAAGATACTGTGCATCTGGAGGAAGAACGGCGGCTTTTTTATGTGGCGTGCACTCGGGCTCAAAAAAAACTTTTTCTCGCATGGAGCGATTGTTACGAACATGGCAAAAAAAAGTGGAAAAAAAGTGTGTTTGTGGAGGAGATGGAGAAGACGGGGCTGACTGTCATCCTGAGCGTTCCTGTCGCACCGCGACAGGAAGTCGAAGGATCTCTGCCGGCTATACAGAGGAATGCTCGGGATAATGACGGCACGCGCGATGAGATTGCTTCGTCGCCCTTCGACTCGCTTCGCTCGCTCAGGGCTCCTCGCAATGACATAAACCGCCTTTCCTTCAGCCAAATCGACATGTTTCAGACGTGTCCTTACAAGTATACATTGGGGTATCTTTGGCGTGTGCCGACACCGCCTTCTCATGCCGCCAGTTTTGGCTCATCCGTGCACAATACCTTGAACGCTTTTTATAAAATTCTGATGCAAAATCCGAGTGGAGCGACGAAAGAGACGCTGAAAACGCTCTATGAACAGCACTGGATTTCAGCCGGATACATGAGCCGCGCTCATGAAAATACTCGCAAGAAAAATGGCTGGGAGATGCTTGAAGCGTATTTTGAAAAGAATAGGGATCCGTGGGTGATTCCTGCTTTTCTGGAGTGCAATTTTGTGTTGAAACTTTCGGGAAAAGGATCTCTGCCTTCAAAAAACGAAAAGCCTCTCCTCATTTCCGGCCGCATCGACCGCATAGACAAGCTCGAAGACGGCTATGAGGTCATTGATTATAAAACCGGCCGTCTTAAAAAAGAGTCCGATTTAAAAAAAGATCTGCAACTTTCCATCTATGCGCTGGCGTGCCGCGATATTTTTGGAATCTCCGCATCGAAACTCAGTCTGTATTTTTTGGAAGATAACGTGAAAGTGTCCGCAACGAGAACCGCCGAAGACCTTGAAAAAACGAAAGAGCAACTTCTCGAAATCGCGGAAAATATGCAGAATTCGGATTTTCCCGCGACCCCCGGATACAAGTGCCAGTTTTGCGATTATCGATTGCTGTGTTATGCGGT
>JACRIC010000028.1 GCA_016235915.1 Candidatus Peregrinibacteria bacterium | reverse complement strand
GGATGGAAACGTCTCGTCGCGAAGGGCAGACCGATATTTTCAGCATGCTTTCAGATGAGGAAAGGCAAATGCCGAGTCTCGCGCTTCCTCACATAGAGCCGGCAACGCTTCTGGCGCGTCTTCAATGGGAAAAAGAATATCTTGGTCTCTATGTTTCCGGGCATCCGCTTCAGGGACTTGGTGCTTATTTCGCGAAGAAAACGAACGCCATTCGCACTTTGAATACGAAAATGGTTGGCCATCGTATGAAAATTGGCGGTCTTATCACTCATGCGAAAAAAATTTCCACAAAAAGCGGATCCAATATGATGTATCTCACGGTTGAGGATCCTTCAGGACGGATTGAAGTCACGGTTTTCCCAAAAACGTATGTGACTTTTAAAGAAATATTGATTCCTGATACGGTGGTGGTAATGACGGGAAGGCTCGAAGAACGTAGTGGCGAAATGAAGTTTCTGTGCGAAGAAGTGAAAAAAATCGCCCTTGAACAGATGATCGATCGAGCGAAGGCGGAAGGTTTTTTTGATGAAAAAGAGCGGATTCGTCGTAGCGTTCCACAGAAAATCGAACAGGAAGAAGAGGTGTACACCATAAAAGTTCCAGCAGACGCGCAGATTGAAACTCTGGAGAAAATCAAATCGCTTCTTCAAGAAAATAAAGGGGAAGATCCTGTGGAAATTCATATTACGAATGGTAGAACGCTGAAAAGAATTAAGGTGCCTTTTGGGATACGTTTGGATAGGGAATTGAAATATGCTATAAGAGAGCTTATGAAGTAGGTGTCATTGCGAGGAGCGAGTCCGCCGACAGGCGAGACGAGCGACGAAGCAATCTTTTCGAAGAACTTTTTGGTTTATTCTTGGAGATTGCTTCGTCGGTCGAAAAGGAGAGAAGACGCACTCCGCTACGCTCCGTGCGTGCTCGCAATGACAGTAAGGTTCCATTTTTTTATTTCCTCATGCTCTATCGCACACACACTCTTTCTGAACTTCGCACAGAACACATCGGTCAATCGGTGATTCTTTCAGGCTGGGTTGCCAGTCGTCGCGATCATGGCGGGCTTATTTTTATTGATCTTCGTGATCGTCATGGTATTACTCAGATTGTTTCTGATCCTGCGAAAAATGCCGAGATTCACAAAATCGCCGATGGTGTACGGAGCGAGTATGTTCTTCGCGCTGAAGGGGTGGTTCGCGCGAGGCCTGACAAAATGGCAAATCCGAAGCTTTCCACCGGCGAAATCGAGGTTTTGATTTATTCTCTTTCCATTCTTTCACCGGCAAAGACCACGCCTTTTGAAATTGAGCATCCCGAGGAGCAGGAAAAGGATGTTTCCGAGGAATTGCGTTTAAAATATCGCTATCTGGATCTTCGCCGTCGTCGCATGCAGACGAATATTATTTTTCGTGGCGAGGTGATTCATGGTATTCGTGATTATTTGCATGACCATGGCTTTACGGAAGTGGAAACGCCGATGCTGATTAAGGGTACGCCGGAGGGGAGTCGGGAATACATTGTTCCGTCTCGGCTGTATCCCGGCAATTTTTATGTTTTGCCGCAGTCGCCTCAGCAGTTAAAACAACTTTTGATGGTTTCCGGACTTGACCGTTATTTTCAAATTGCGCGGTGTTTTCGCGATGAAGATCAGCGCGGCGACCGTCAACCGGAATTTACTCAACTGGATATGGAGCTTTCTTTTGTTGATGAACAAGAGGTTATGGATTTGAATGAGGCGCTGATGATTGCTCTTGTTGAAACATTACTTCCTCATAAAAAAATAAAGCAAAAACCGTTTCCGAGAATGACTTGGAAAGATGCGATGGATCGTTTTGGCTCGGATAAGCCGGATATTCGATTTGAAATGGAAATGTGTGATGTTACGGACATTGTGAAGGAGTGTCGTTTTGAGGTTTTTCGAAAGGCGGTAGCGGATGGGGGAGTGGTGAAGGCGCTTCGTGTTACCGGTGGTGGTTCATTTTCCAGAAAAGTTATTGATGAATATACAGAAATTGCAAAAACGTATGGAGCAAAAGGATTGGCATATTTTTCTTTGGAAAAAGGAGAGCCGAAAGGCGCGATTCTGAAATTTTTTGAAAAAGGGGAAATAATAAAGCTGATTTACAAAACTGGCGCTCGAGATGGAGATATCGTGTTTTTTTCTGCGGACCGTTGGCAGACCGCGTGTCTTTCGCTTGGAAATGTGCGGCTCGCTTGTGCCGACACCATGAATCTCAAGGACAAGGATCTTTTTTCTTTTGCGTGGATTCATGAGTTTCCTCTTTTTGAATATTCCAAAGAAGAGGGGACGCTTGTGTCCGCTCATCATCCTTTTACTCATCCGCATCCGGATGACCTTCCCTTCTTGATGCAAAATCCTGAGAAAGTTCGGGCGCTTGCTTATGATCTTGCTTTAAACGGGTGTGAAGTGGCTGGCGGGTCGATCAGGATTCATGATTCAGTCCTTCAGAGTAAGATTTTTGAGGTTTTGAAAATAGCTTCCGAGGACGCGGATCGCCGTTTTGGTCATCTGCTTCGAGCTTTTGAGTATG
Organism: Candidatus Peregrinibacteria bacterium; assembly: GCA_016235915.1. Classification (GTDB taxonomy): domain Bacteria; phylum Patescibacteriota; class Gracilibacteria; order UBA1369; family JACRIC01; genus JACRIC01. The sequence continues at coordinate 2,028 of JACRIC010000028.1, read as the reverse complement.
GAGCGCCTCCTCATGGCGGTATTGCGTGGGGGCTTGATCGCGTCATTATGTTATTCCGCGACGAAAAAAATATTCGCGAAGTCATCGCGTTTCCGAAAGATCAAAAAGCAAAAGATCTCATGCTTGGAGCGCCGAGTGAGTTGCCGGAGGCACAGGTGAAGGAGATGCATGTTCATGTCATTGCGAGGAGGTCGCTTTAGCGACCGACGAAGCAATCTCAATGCGCGCGCATTAAGATTGCTTCGTCGCTTGGTAGCCTGAGGCTCCCTCGCTCCTCGCAATGACAGTTTTATTACTTCGCTGTGAGCGCCCGGTAGATCATTTCCGCCACATCCGAGCGGTTCATTTTTACATTTGGCTGAAAAACAGTTCCTTTAAATGGAATGAAGTTTCGCTTTTTTGCATCATCCACATACGGTGCAAACCACGCACTGGTCGGAACATCGGAATATGGTTTTTTTAAAACCACAGGATCCACGTCCACTTTGAGAGCTGTGAGCAGAATTTTTAGAAATTCCGCGCGGCTTACTTCCGCTGACGGCCGGAATGTGCCGTCATTATATCCCTTGACAATATTGAGTTCCACGGCCACTGCCACGTAGTTGTGGTACCAGTCATTTTTTCCGACATCAGAAAATGCTATTTCTGAATCCGTTATTTTCTCTCCGGTCGCTGTAAAAATCATTTTGAGCGCTTCGGCGCGGCTTACTTTTTTATTGGGTTGAAATGTGCCGTCATCATATCCTTTGACAATACCCCGGTCTCGGAGAAATTTGATGGCAGAAAATGAGGGATGTACCGCGCTGACATCGCGAAACAGCGAATATTCCAAGATGCCACTGGTTCCTTTTGTTTCCAGATATTTTACTTCAAAAATCACAGGATCCGTGCTATCCGCCACAAAAGTTATATGAGCCACTCCTTCTTGAAAATCACTTCTGTCAAGCTCTTGCGGAGAAAATTTCCCCGAACCTTGTATGAGTCGAACGGTTGCTGAACCTGAGAGAGTGTATAGCGGAGTCCTGTTTCCTTGTGCATCCAGAGCAGTAATTGATATTTCCTCTGGAACACCCGGCTCGAAATTTCCGTCATGTTCGATCGAAAATTTGGAAGTTTCAGGAAAAGAGTCCAAAACGGTTATCGGTTCGGAAGTAAAGGTTTTTTCTCCATCGAGAATGAGGGTGAAGCGTGTTTGACCGGTTTTTTCAGGAGTGAATGAGAAAGCCGCTTTTCCATCAAAAAAATTATTCATGGGAAGAACCGATGTATCGAGAGTCCCGATGGTTGTTTTCATTCCAACGGTCAAAGAGGTAAAAGATGGTTTTTTGACGCGAGTGCCTTCAGAATCCAGCGCTTCGATATTTATCATGGCATAGCCTCCGTTTTTTATGAATGAGTCGTGAATGAAACGAAAATTTTCAATATTGGTTTCATGGACTTCTTGTACTGTTTCATCGGGAATTGGCGTGTCAAAAATGGGTGCTGGTTCGGCGGTTGGGGTTTCGATGAGCACATTTGATTCTTCCGTAATCGCTTCCGTCGTAGAAATGTTTGCACTGGATGCCAAATACATTCCAATATATTTCATGGGATTTACCGTGTATTTCGCGACGTTTTCTTTTCCCAAGCCGATATTGATTGCTTCATAAAATGAGGTATTGGCCGCGAGCGTGTCTTTATAGGTAAATGGCCAATATGGATGCCACGGAGCATCAGCCTTATCAATTTGAAAATGGAGATGGTTGGTCGTGGCGAGGCCGGTATCTCCGACTTCGCCAATCTTTTGGCCGCGTGTGACGATGTCGCCTTCCGCGACAGAAATAACGCTTAGATGGCTATAAGAAGAAGAGTAATCCGTCACCTGATTTCGGTTTTCAAAAGATGGAAAATTTGAGTGTTTGATAACGATGTGGTTGCCAAAGCCATTATTTTGAAAGGCCACTTTTTCCACTTTTCCATTGCCGATGGCGTAAACAGGAGTACCCTTGAGCGCTTTTATGTCCACTGCAGGATGGCTTCCGTTTCCTT
>JACRIC010000029.1 GCA_016235915.1 Candidatus Peregrinibacteria bacterium | reverse complement strand
TTTATATGTTGTCATTGGATTGAATCAATAAATATGCAGTTCAATTTCAGAATATCAGGAAACAACTATTTGTTCAGAAAATTTTCGCAATAGTTTTACATCATATTTGCTTTCCTTTTCATCACAAACAATTCGTCCTTGATTCATCATCACCACTCTCTGTCGGATATAATTAACCAGTTCTTGATTGTGCGAAGCGAGAAGGATGGTTTTTTTCTGTGCATGAATCTTGCGCAAAATATCAATAATTTCACGAGCCGAGGCAGGATCGAGGTTCCCCGTGGGTTCATCGGCAATGATAAGAGGAGGGTTGTGAGCAATGGCTCGCGCCAAAGAAGTTTTTTGGAGCTCTCCTCCCGAAAGCTGATGAGGAAAAAGACGAGAGTGATCGAGAAGCCCGACCATTTCCAAAGCCTCGGGAACACGCTCGGCAATTTCATCATCGCTTTTTCCGCAAACTTCCAGAACAAAAGCAACATTTTCATACACGGTTTTTCGCGGAAGAAGGCGAAAATCCTGATACACGACGCCGAGTCGCTGGCGATATTCCTGAAGAGTCGTAGAATCCATTTCAGCCACATCGTAGTCATCTACAAAAATGGTTCCAATGTCGGGTTTTTCAGCTCCGATAAGAAGATTGATGAGAGTCGTTTTTCCAGCGCCGGAATGTCCGATCAGCGAAACAAAATCACCGCCCTCGATAGTCAGTTCAATATTTTCGAGAACCAGCCGCGCTCCGAATTTTTTATGGATATTGTGGAATTGAATCACGGGACTACTATACAAGTTTGGCGCAAATTGGTCGAGAGTTTTACTTATGAAACCTCTCATGCACCTCTCGAAGCCGTCGATTCGTGATGTGCGTATAAATCTGAGTGGTGGTGATCGAGGAGTGGCCGAGCATTTCTTGTACCGAACGAATATCCGCTCCATTGACCAAAAGCTCAGTCGCAAAAGAATGCCGGAGCACATGAGGCGTCACTTTTTTACTGATTCCAGAAAGCAGAGCAATTTTTCGGACAATATTTTCCGCGGAAACGGTGGTAAGCCGCCGCATCTCTCCTGAAAAAACGGCATCACCCGATCGCATCCGTCCATGATTGAGAAAAACCGGCTTAAAATTATCATCTCGCGCTGAAAAATATTCAAAGAGAAATCCCGCAGACCGCTCGGAAAGAAAAACAATGCGGGGCTTTCTTCCTTTTCCATGAACCATAAATTCCCGACTTTTGAGATCCACCTGCGCTCTATCAAGCGAAATAAGTTCACTGACGCGAAGTCCCGTGGAATAGAGCGTTTCAAGAATGGCCCGATTTCTCAAAGCAATAAGACGAAAAGAAGCCTTTTTTTGAGACTGATTGATCATGGCAAATTCACACATCTCAAACATCCGCTCAAGTTCGTCCCGTTTCAGATACGTCACCGTGCGCTCCGGAATGCGAGAAAGGTCGATTTTTTCTGGAGCCAGCGTGGCAATATCATTTTTAATGAGATATTTGAGAAACGACCGCAGGGCGATAATATGATAATTTTGCGTTTTTCGGCCAAGAATACGACCACGGGCATCTTCATATCGATTGAGATGAAGCCGGTAGCGGTCGATCAAAGGCAGAGTGACATCCGAGGGTTCGATATTTCCGCAAAAATCGGAAAAACGCCGCAAATAATGATGATAGTTTTCAAGGGTTTTCCTCGACTGATTTTTGGAAATTTCAGCGTGTTCAAGAAACTTTACCGCCCAGTCGCGAAGTTTCATTGGAGACCCGTAAATAAAATATCCGTGGGTATGTTCTTCGGATATGAAAAAAGCATCGCAAACGCAAAAAGAATCACATAGAGCGCCACCAGAAGATGCGCTAATTTTCGCCGTTTCAGAAGATTTTTTTCAATAATGGTGAGTTCCAAATTGTCATGAGGACATTTGAGACAGTTATTTACCAGCCGTGCAATAGGTGAAAGCCTGAAAAAATGAATAAAGCTATGACGATCCGAGCCGATCAGCGCCAATTTTTTCTTATTTTTCATTTGCGCCACTATTCGGTACGTGTCATATTCTCCGATAACGCCGCCAAATCTTGATTTTTTTTCCTCCTCGACATCGACCGATACGAGATCATTGAAAGAAATGGTTTGAACATGGGCGCCGGCGATATTGGTGATATTTTTATCTTTAAAATTCACAATGACTTTTGCCCGATTGAAAATAAGGGGAATGCCTTCTTCGAAAAAAAGAAACGAGAGAATCACGAAAAAGGCCATATGCCACCATTCGAGGAAGAGAAGTTTTCGAAAAAGGAGCGGCGAAAGAAAAACAAGCCCGAAGATAAAAAGAACAATACCGTTCCAGCGCGGGCTAAGATCAAAGAGAATCCAATCCTGTTGTGAACTTTTCATAGTGTTTGGGAAATTCTTATTTTTACGGTAGCATGTGGCCGTCATGATGTAAATACTATGGAATCTCTGGTGAAAAATCGACAGCAACTTGAAAAAGAAGAGGAGAATCGTCTCGCTCCCTATGCCGTAAAAAGTCGAAACAGTCGTGGCCGAAAATATGACGAAAAAGAAGACGACTATCGACTGTCTTTTCAACGCGACCGCGACCGCATTATTCATTCAAAAGCGTTTCGCCGACTGAAAGCGAAAACGCAAGTCTTCATAGAGCATTATGGGGACCATTTTCGCACGCGCTTAACTCATACTTTGGAGGTCGCGCAAATCAGCCGAGATATTGCGAGGAGCCTCGGGCTGAATGAAGATTTGGCAGAGGCCATCGCGCTTGCGCATGACCTCGGGCACACGCCGTTCGGGCACATGGGCGAGGAGGCGCTTTCGGCATGTTTACAACTTTTTGGTCTGCATTTCGAGCATAACGAGCAGAGTCGGCGCATCGTTTCCGAGATCGAGCACCAGTATCCAGATTTTCACGGCCTCAATCTGACGGAAGAAGTGCTCGAAGGCCTTATGAAGCATCAAAGTCCGTGGGATCACCCCGTTTTTAAAGAGCGAAAATCGCCAAGTCTGGAAGCGCAAGTGGTCAATCTCTCGGATGAAATCGCCTATCACAATCACGACATCGATGACGGACTTCGTTCAGGAATTCTTACGTATCAAAGCGTGCAAAAATTGACACTTTTCCATGAAGCATGTGAATTGGTAAAGAGGCGATACGAAAAAATTTCCGATGAGTCGGTACAGCTTTCAAGGATCGTGAGTCAAATGATCAGTCTCATGATTTACGATCTGTATTCAGCGACGCAAAAAAATCTCGCGCACTCTCAGATAAAAAATTTAAAAGATGTGTATAATTTGAAAAAGCCCGTGGTGAGTTTTACTCCGGAAATGGCGAAACGGACGCATGAGTTAAAAGATTTTCTGACAGAACGCCTCTATTTTCATCCACGAGTGCATCGCAGAGCGCTCAAAGGGAAAAAAATTATACGGAAACTGTTTGAACATTATGTAAAAAACCCGCACAGGCTCCCGGATAAATTAAAAAATCGTATCGAAAAAGGAGAGCAAAAAGCGGAAATCGTCAGGGATTTTATCGCAGGAATGACGGATACGTTTGCGGAGGATTGCGTAAGGGATTGTAAGTAATCGAAGCAATGTCTACAGTGCCTTATTCCATTTTTCTTTCACTTCCAAATAAGCGTCCCGGAAATTTTTACCATTTTTAACCAATGTATACACTTCATCGGTGACATAAAGATCTTTTGTCATCGATTTGTGCAAAGATTCTTTATGAATTTGTAAATGATCTATGATTTCCACGACTATTTCACAGGTGGATACACAGAGATCAATGGCAAGAACAAAAGGTTTTTTCGTTAATTGCAAATCTCGGTGATACCCACTGCCGAGCGAGGATATAATATTTTGAATTTGATAGTGATAGGAACAAAAAACTTTTGCATTTCCTCTCATGATTTCAAAAACATCATAATTTCTTTTTTGAGGCATAAGAGATGACCCGGTTGTAAAATGGTCAGGTAATGAGAAAAAATGAAATTCTTGAGTAGTAAACATCAACATGTCGGAGGCAAATCTCCCAAAAATGATCATGACATTCGAGAGTGTGGCCAGTACGATGTTTTCAAAATACCCTCTTGAAAATCCACAATACAAAGGGTTTTTTTGCGTTTTTGCAAACTTCAAAATTCTCGTAGTCAAGTCTCTATCGAATGGAAAATTCTGAATGCCAAATCCGGAAGCAGAACCGAGGGGATTTTGGTCAATGAGTTTTTTTGTGGTTTGTAAGAGAAATAAAAAATCGTCAATGGCTGATAAGTAAGAATCCAACCATATCCCGACGGTAGTTGGCATTGCTTTTTGCATATGAGTATATCCGGGCATGGGAATATTTTTTGTTTTCGCGATTTTTTTGTGCAATGACTGTGCGATTTTATGAACGAATTTTTCAATAAAAACCAATTGATCCTTCATATACAATCGTATCATAACGAGAGATTGGTCGTTTCTGCTTCTTCCGGTGTGTATTTTTTTTCCAACTTCTCCGTACGTATCGGTTAAAAATTGTTCAATAGCCGTATGCCCATCTTCTTGATTTTGCCGT
>JACRIC010000004.1 GCA_016235915.1 Candidatus Peregrinibacteria bacterium | reverse complement strand
CCGGGCCCCGGCGGCTACGCGGCGATTCTTCAAAAAGACGGCCAGGAAAAAATCGTGAGCGGCGGTCATCCCCACACCACGAACAATCGCATGGAAATGATGGCGATGATTCGCGCTCTCCAATTGATCAAAAAACATTTTCCGCGAGACACGATTGAGATTTTTTCCGATTCGAAGCTCCTCATTGAATCACTCACGAAAAACTGGAAGAGAAAGAAAAATCTCGATCTTTGGGCGGAACTTGATGAGGCGAAAAGGAATGTACATATTTCATTTCAATGGGTGAAAGGTCACTCCACGAATTTTCAAAACAACCGCGCGGACAGACTGGCGGTAAAAGAAGCCGAAAAACAGAAAAGGTGGATACGAAAAACCGATTCACACACTGTTTTGATGTGAATGCCTTGTAACCTGTTCCGACAAAAAAACAGAAGGAACCTCTGAAAAACGTAACTTCGTAACGAAATTTTACCATTTCGAGCGAAAATTTTGAACCGGCGAGGAAGCCGTATCAGATGATGATACGGCGACGAGCCGTGAAGAATTTGTAGCCGAAATGATAAAATTGCAGTAGATGGTACGTTTTTCAGAGGTTCCAAAGATTTTTACAGCATTCCTTCAATCTGCTTTTTCAAAACGTCTTTTGCCTGAAATCCCGCAGACTGCGAAACGATTTCCCCTCCTTTGAAAAACATCAATGTAGGAATGCTCATCACTCCATATTTCGAAGCATATTCAGGATTTTCGTCCACATTGAGCTTGCCGATTTTCATTTTTCCGTCATATTCGGTTGCAAGCTCTTCGACAATCGGAGCAAGCGCACGGCACGGACCGCACCAGTCCGCATAAAAATCCACCAAAACAGGAATCGATGATTTCAGCACATCGGCAGAAAAAGCAGAATCAGTAAAATGTTGAAGAGCCATAGAAAAATATCAAAGGATAAAACAAAAAATATTATACGATTGCGCGCCGAAAATCACAAGGAAATTGGATGTACACCACGAAAAAAATACGCTAAAAATACTCTTGAAGAATAAAATGTGGCCAATTGAAATGATACATTCAAAAATAACAAAACGGATAGTCGCTCTCGCCCTTGTTGCATTTTTCCTTTCCATTCCGCAATTTCCTGCCGGTAGTTTTATTAACATTTTTCAAGGCACGCAAGCCAAGAAAACGATGACCGAAAGCTGGAAGGAACCGCTCAATATCACCGCCGAAGATCGCCCGAACGCCGAATCCGAATTCATTTCTCAAATAAAAACTACGCGCTTTCCGATTGACATGCTGGAAGTCCAGTGGGACGCGAACCTGCCCGAAGGAACGGAAATGCGCCTTTACATGCAATTTGTTGAAAAAGGGGAATGGACGCCATGGCAGAGGGTTCATGCCGATATTGATGCGAAAGAAGGGGGAGAGTCAGCGCTACTGTCATTCCGTACAGGAAGGTCGCCTCAGGCGACCCTTCCTGATACGGAATCTATTTTACAAGAGATTCCCTATCAGGTTCCGCCCTCCGATGGACTCAGTGACGAATCCCTCCACGAACATATCCAATCTCAAACCGCCATCGTCATCGCGAATCAGGCCGAAAAATTGCGGTATAAAATTATCTTGAAAACCGATGACGCCGAGAAAAAACCAATCGTAAAATCCCTCGCATTTACCAATATTTTTTCACCTCGCCTGCCCTCTGACTCTGCGCCGAAAAACGCATACATCCCAAAAAACGCACGTATCGCTCTCGCTCAACCTCTCGACGACGAAATTTTCGATCCAAAAGAAGTCAACTTTGACGAAATTATCGCCGGTCTCAATGTCATCACGGAAAATTCCTCAAAAATAATCTCTCGTGCGGAGTGGGGCGCGGACGAAAGTTTGAGAATTTTGGATGAAACGCCGGAAGAAAGCACGGGAAACAACGGCTTAAGCAACGGCGAAACGACCGCGGATAAAACCGCCATGGAGCAGGAATTTTATGAAAATTTCGCCTCCGAACTCACGCTCGACACCATCATCGAAACGGATGCACAAGGGAAAAAGCTCAAATGGCCGATCGAAATTGCTAAAAATATCAAAAAATTCATCATTCACCACACCGCCACAACAACCAATCTTGATAATCCAAAAGCCGCGATTCGGAGCATCTACTATTACCACGCCATAAAGCGCCGATGGGGCGACATCGGCTACAATTATATTATTGATACCGAAGGAAATATTTACGAAGGACGCGCTGGCGGCGAAAAAGTGGTTGGCGGCCATGCGAGCAAACACAATACGGGCAGTATCGGCATCGCGGTTCTGGGAAATTACAGTGAAAATGAGGTGCCGTACGCGGTGCTTCAGAGCTTGATAAATCTCATCGGGGAAAAAGCTCTGCTCTATACTATTAAACCAGATGGATCCGGCATGTTTCGCGGAAAAAATTTGCCAAACATTCTCGGGCATCGCGATGTCGGTGACACAGATTGTCCGGGAGCGAAACTCTATGCCGCGATTCCGTCTCTTCGAAAGGTGATTGCGGCGGGAACGGGGCTTTTGACGGAAAATGCGCGAGCCATCGGTTCCGACGGTTTTGATTTTGAAGAAGCGGGAACGCGGTCGATGGTAATTTTGAAACCAAATTCAACACAGAAAATTCTTTTTTCATTAAAAAATACTGGCACAGAAACTTGGAATTCTTCGACTTTTTTGGTAGCCAATGATAATCCCTCTGCGCGCGGTATGATGGATTTTAAAAAAGATCCTCAAAAAGAAACCAGCATCGCGCCCATGAAAGAATCGTCCGTCGCTCCCGGTCAGACTGGCACTTTTGAAGTGACCGTGCAATCACTTCTCAAAGGCGGCATCGCGACTTTTGACATCACTCCCATTTTAAATGGAAAAAAGAAACTCCAAAAATATTTAGCGCTTCCGGTGTATGTATCGCCGCCAAAACTTGCCTACGCTATCTACGAAATGCCGACTCCGCCAAAAACCGCTCTCAAGCGCGGCGAAAAGGTTACAACATGGGTGAAACTCCAGAATACGGGCGATGTGCCATGGAAAAACGATGGTGAAACACCGGTTCGCCTCGGAACCGTAAATCCGCGCGAGAGAAAAAGTCCAATGAAAAACGGAGAAAATCGCATCGGATTTTTACAGCAAAAGGAGGTGAAACCCGGGGAGATCGGATATTTTACATTAGAATTTATCGCGCCAAATACAGGCGGAACCTATGTCGAAGAGTTCGCGCCGGTCATGGATGGAGTCGGATGGATGAAGGAGGATAAAAATCTGAAATTCGTTTTTACCGTGGAGGGCGCGACATATAAAGGAGAGCTGATTTCCATGTCGGCAAATACGGTTTTTAAACCCGGAGAAAAAAAATCGGTTTGGATTGTTTTGAAAAATACCGGCGATGTGGTGTGGAAAAAAGGCGGTGAAAAGGCCATAAAAGTAGGGGTAGTGAAGCCGAAAGGTAGCATCGTGACGGGAATTCTAATGGAGCAGGCGAGCGTGGCTCCTCTCGAAACGGGAAAATGGAATTTTTCTATCAAAGCTCCAGAAAAAGAAGGGAAATATCAAGTGTATTTGCGTCCGAGAGTCAGCGGAAAATTATTGATAAAAAAACCGATCATTGTCCGATTTCAGGTTTCAAAAGAAACGACATCTCAAAAAAATCTCATTCGCGTGGCGATTGGTTTTTCTGGAAATCCCGTTATTGCGGCTGACGGATTGTTTACCATGGAAGTCGGCGGAAGTGAAACAACATCATTTGCAATCGGTGAAAAAGCGGAAGTGAGTTTTGAAAATAGGAAATATTCTGTGAAAAAAGGCGAGGAAATCACAACGCTTGAAAAGTATCCGCGTTTTGTGCCGAGTGAAGGCACCATTCTCCGCATTGACAATTTTACCAATCGGCCGAGCTGGTCTCCGAACGCGAACGACAATCAGTATCGAGGTATTTTCGAAGTGCGTGATGTTGACGGCGCATTGACGGTGATAAACGAATTGCCTCTTGAGGATTATTTGAAAGGAGTGGCGGAACCAGCCGAAAGCGATCCTTTTGAAAAAATAAAAACGCTCGCAATTCTCGCTCGAACATACGCGAAGTATTATTTGATCGTGGATCGAAAATTTCCAGACAAACCCTATGACGCATCAGATGATCCCGGAATTTTTCAGCGGTATCTCGGGTATGGTTACGAACTTCGCGCCGACAATATGCGCCGCGCGGTTTCGGAAACGGAAGGTCTGGTGGTCACTTATCAAGGAAAAATCGTAAAAACGCCGTATTTTCATTCCTCGGATGGTCGCACGAGAAGCGGCGAAGAGGTCTTTGGCTGGACGAATACGCTATATCTCCAGAGTGTGTCGGATCCATACTGCGAAGGGCAGGTATTATCCGGGCATGGAGTGGGATTGAGTGGTTGTGGCTCGTACGGCATGGCGAAAGCCGGAAAAACGTACGAAGAAATTATTAAATATTATTTTCAGGGCGTTGAGATTGAAAAGGTGGAGTGAGTGTGGTAAAATAAAGAGATGGCATTATTGTCATCCTGAGCGCACGCATGGAGCGAAGCGAAATGCGTATCAAACAAACCATTCGCAAAGCGAATACCACTAGCGACAGGAAGTCGAAGGATCTCAAGCATGAGCTCTCCCCAATGTCTCTCAAACGCATCCCCAAAGAAGAAACTTCCAACCACATTGCCATCGCGAAATTTACGGTTCGCAGGATTGCGGGAATGTCGGGCGAGTTGAAGGAACGCGCCATCGAAAAAGTGAAAAAAATGAAAGCGTTTCTGGAAAAAGAGGTAAAGCTCCATGATGATCAGACGCTCGTAAAAGCGGTGTCTCGTCTCGCGCATTTCCTGGAAAAAGAAAAGCAATACACGTTTGCGGAGATTGATGATCTGGTGGAAAAGGCGGAGCGCATGGTCATGGTGTTGCATCGAAAAAAGAACGCGCTCTTGAAAAAGGAATGTCGAAAAAAACGAAAATAGGAATGACAGTGCATTTCGTAAATTTGGCATTGGTGTATAGTGAACCTATGTTCATTCTGCTCATCAATACCGTCTGGTCTCCGAACGGAATCTTTCTTTTTTCTGTGAAAGGAAAATGTCTCGCTCAAAAAACGTGGAAAAAGGCGCAGTCGCACAGTGAAAAACTGTTTCCAGCCATCGAATCGGTTTTTAAGAAGGCAAAAAAAACATGGAGAGATCTCTCTGCGATATATGTGGTGAATGGCCCCGGGCCGTTTACGAGCCTCCGAGTAGGGATCGCGGTGGCGAACAGCGCCGGTTTTGCTCTGCAAATTCCGGTATATTCCGCGCCGAATGTCATTCCTGACAGGAAGGTCGCTTTGGCGACCGCTCCTGATCAGGAATCTCTCAATCATATTTTTTCTCAATATCTCGCTTCCAAACTTCCGAAAATAAACAAAAAAAACACATTCCAGCCTGTTTCACCGATCTACGGTCGAGAGCCGAATATTTCCAAACCGCGGAGCCCATTGACGGTCATGACCCCATCTGTCATTGCGAGGAGGGAGGTCGCTTCAGGCGACCGACCGACGAAGCAATCTCCATAAATCCATTTCAATTTCCTCATGATCGAAAAAATTCCACGTCCCATCCGTTTTCTCTTCGGAATAATCGCTCTTTTTGTAGGAATCATCGGGCTGGTGGTTCCGGTTCTGCAGGGATGGTTTTTTCTGGCGTTGGCGCTCCATCTCATTCATCCGGAAAAAGGAAAAATCTGGACTGCAAAGGCAAAAGATTATATAAAAAAATGGCGAGGGAAAAAATAATTCCAAAATATGCTCTACGTCGTCGCCACGCCCATCGGAAATTTGGAAGATATCACGCTCCGCGCACTGAAAACGTTGAAAGAAGTGGATGCGATTGCCGCGGAAGACACGCGGCATTCAGGTATTCTTTTGACGAAATATGAGATCAAAAAACCACTGCTTTCGTTTCACAGTTTCAGCGGTCATGCCAAAATCGAAAAAATCCTTGCCTTGTTACAGGAAGGAAAAAATGTGGCGCTGATCTCGGATGCTGGCACTCCGGGGATTTCCGATCCGGGATTTGTGCTGATCCGCGCGGCCATTTCAGCAGGAATTCAGGTCGTGCCGATTCCCGGGCCATCGGCTTTTCTCTCTGCGCTCTGCGTTTCAGGCCTGCCCACCGATAAATTCCTCTATCTCGGATTTTTGCCAAAGAAAAAAAGCCGAAAAACATTACTCGAATCTCTGCGGGAGGAGGAGCGCACCGTGGTTTTTTACGAATCGCCGTACCGAATTTTGCGAACACTCCAAGAGTTGCAAGCATGTCTGGGCGATCGTCAGGTGGCCGTATGTCGCGAACTCACGAAAATGTTTGAGGAAATTTTCCGCGGAACACTTTCTGAAGCCATTTCTCATGGTAAAAATAAAACTCCAAAGGGCGAATTTGTGGTCGTGCTCGGCGGGAAAAATTTTGCGATTGACAAACGCTTGCAAATATAACATAAAAGTTAAAAAAGCTTTTTTCAATCTTTAAGATCATGGGACTTCCTGAAGAAGACAGAACCGGCGAGCCAAACAATCATTGCGAAGTAATTTTGGAGTCTTTTTTGCAGAATGAATTGAGACACATAGAAGAAGCGCGTCGCGAAGCAACTCTCAAACTAGAAGAATTAGACTTGCAGATAAAAAGAATAAGGGGAAAAATATCGGAATTGTGGGTGGATGATGATCTGACAAAGTTTTTGAGCGATGAGGAGCAGGTGAGGATTGGAAGGGTGTCAGT
>JACRIC010000024.1 GCA_016235915.1 Candidatus Peregrinibacteria bacterium | reverse complement strand
AATTTCAACGACTTTTTCATATTTTATTTCGGTTCCTACGCTTTTGGCGTGTTCGATAAAATGGTCGGCAAGCTCTTGTCCAGACAGGCTGACATATCCCGGATAGTTTTCAACAAGGTGTGTGAGTGTAATGGTTCCGCCGGGCATTTCCGCGAGCAGGAGTGTTTTTAGGTTGAATCTTCCTGTGTAAACCGCCGCTCCGAGTCCCGCGACTCCGCCGCCGATGATGATGACGTCGTTCATGCGCCTATTTTACACTATTTTCGCATTCCCGCGAGGAGACTTTTTATTTTTTCTAAAGGGAAAAAATTGAGCATGGTGAAGGCCGCGATCGGCACTCCGAAAAGCGCGGCTGGAAGCGCTGAATTTGCCCCTGCTTTTTTTTCAGGAACAGGATTTCCTCTTTGAATGATGGTGAATCGTTTTAACTCGTATTGATTTTGTTTGAGTTGTTTTCCGATCACTTCTATTTCCGATTCCGGGATAAAAAGCGTTTCCGGCAGTTGATTTCCAAGGTCGGCGGCTTCGTATTCTATTTCCAACATTCCCTTCGCGGTTTTTAAGAGAAAAGATTTCAGACCGCCGTTTGCCGTTGGATCCGACATTTTTTCAATAGTGCCGCTTAAAATTTCGTATGAAGGATTTTCGTCTCCTTCGGTGGTTTCTTCCGTCCATTCCCAAAAGTTGTCGTGGTCTTTGATGCGAATTTTTGTAAACGATTGTTCCTCGGGCGCTTTTTCGTATTCGATGGAGTCGATGAGGGTACTTTCGAAATTAAAGAGGCTGAGTTCTTCCGATGAATTATTGAGCGATACGCCGCTTTCTGTGCGATAGAGCGTCAACCAGCCGTAGGCGGGCACAACGAGCTCGTGAGAAAGCGCGTGTGTTTTTCCGCCTTTTTCTTCGATTTTCCAATTTCCGAGATTGACATCAGATTCGCCCGTATTTTCCAGCTCAATCCATTCGTCGCTGGCATCACTCCCTTTCGGATTCGGGAAAATTTCAGAAAAAAATATGTTTTTTGACAGATTGCCGTTTATTGGAGTGTCGGATTTTTCGGCAATGATATTTTCTGCGCCCGGCGTTGTTGTTTGGCTCCATGAAAATGTTCCTTCTTCATCCCGCGCGAAACTTTCGTCTTCGAGTGCCGAATCGTCGTACACGATTTCCTCTAAGATTTTTTCATTGTCTAATAACAGTCTCACAGAATCCCCGCTATTTTTGAGACTTAATTTGCTCTCGCGACTTTTTATTACCAGAAAACCGAATGGAGCAATCGCGTATTTTTCGAGTGAAAACGGTTTACTTCCGCCTTCTTCATCGTCAAGAAAGAGTCTTTGCAAAGCAATGGTTCGGTCGCTGGTGTTTGCGAGTTCGATCCATTCCTCGCTCGTGTCGGAACCCGCAGGATTTGGGACAAATTCGCTGATGATAATATTTTTGAGATCATCGGTGTTGTCAGGGGCGTTTTGAGCGGATTCCTGTTCAGTGGTGTCTGGTTCGTATGTATCTGGTTCTGAGGGTGGAGGTTTTGAACGTGATTCTGTATGTTCTGGTTCATTTTGAATTGGTTCCGTGTTTTTTGTTGATTCGCTGTTTTTAATAAGTGCAGTTTTCGTTTCATTCGCGGTTGATATTTCTGGAAATGTCGTATTTTGCGCTCCCGGAGTGGCGCTATCCGCATGCGGCGCCCAATTTTCACCCGAAAAATCATCCAGCCACGCATTTTTTCGTTCAAGAGAGGTATCTGGCGCGCTGATGTAGGTAAAAAGTTCTCGGATTTCTCCTTTTTCATCGAGAAGTCCGATTTCTTCGCCGGCTTCTTTCAGTCCGCTCCACGAGCTGTCAAAGAGCGTTTTTTTAAATTCCGGATATTTTTCTAAAAATTTTTCGGCATCTTCGGCGATCACGGCAAAATTTCCTGCTTGTATCGTTGAAGTGCCTTGAACCGTCGTGAGGTCGTGGCGCGTTTTATTTTCAAAAAATTTCCAACCTTCCATATCGACAGGAGCATCGCTGCGATTAAAAATTTCAATCCATTCATATTCGCGTTTTTCGTATGCCGCAATCTCGTTAATAATCATGGTATTTTTTTCATCGGCGAAAAGAAGTGAAGTTGACGTGTTTATCGCGAAAATTGCGATGATTCCATAAGAGAAAATATGTTGTAAGCGATGTTTCATGGCCGTGATGGTAGCAGACGGACATTAAATTTTTCTAAAAAATTTCTGACCAGATGTGGTTTGACTTTTTCTCACGCGGCGGGTATGTTTTGAATGCTTTGAGTTCAGCTTGTTTTCTTTTGTGAGTTTGTTCGGAATTTCTATGAATTTTTTACCCATTTTCAAAGTTTCGCTCCTAAGAAAAAGTTGAACTTAAGGACTTTTTACTTTGAGTAACCTTAAGTTGCCATGGAAAATATTATTTTGGTGTCTGTGTTGGCTTTGGTTTCGGGAATTGCCGGAGGATATTTCCTTCGAATGAATGTTTTGAATAAACGAGAAAAAGAGCTCGAAGCAGAGCAAAAACGTATAAAAGAACAGTCGGAAGCCAAGGTGAAGGAGATGGTGCTTGAAGCAAAAAATGAATCATTTCGGATTCGCGAAGAAGCGAAACGTGAGGAACAGACGAAGCGTCGGGCGCTTATGGTGCAGGAGGAACGTTTGATGAAAAAAGAGGAAGGTTTGGATAAGAAATTGGAAGAAAGTGAGAAGACGAAAGAAGATTTGGAAAAAAAGGTTGCGGCGGTTCGTCAGCTGAAAACTGATGTGGAGGAAATTTATGTCAAAGAGCGGGCGCAACTGGAAAATATTTCTGGTCTTTCCAAAGAATCGGCGCGTGAGATTCTTTTGAAAAAAGTGGAGGAAGAGTCTCAAGAAGAGATTTTGAAGCAAATAAAAAAGGTAGAATATGATATGGAGGAAGAAGCGCGAGATCGGGCGAAAAATATCATTGCCGAGGCGATTCAGAAATATGCGGCTGAAACGGCTCAGGAAGCCACGGCGACCATTGTGACCTTGCCGAATGACGAGATGAAGGGGCGGATCATCGGACGGGAAGGGAGGAATATCAATACTTTTGAAGAAATCACGGGGATTGATGTCATTGTGGATGATACGCCGGGATCCATTGTGATTAGCGGTTTTGATTTGGTGAGGCGGTATATTGCGAAAACGGCGCTGGAGAAGCTGGTGGCTGATGGTCGGATTCATCCCGCTCGCATTGAGGAAACAGTTACGAAGACAAAAGAAGAGGTGAATCGTCTCATTCAAGAATGGGGTGAGAAGGCGGTTTTCGATACCGGAGTGGCTGGACTTCATCCGAATCTTGTGAAACTTCTCGGTCGTTTGAAGTTTCGCGTGAGTTTTGGGCAAAATGTGCTGAAACATTCGATGGAAGTATCGTTTCTTGCGGCTTCTCTGGCTTCAGAACTTGGCGCGGATGTGAATGTGTGCCGACGGGCAGGACTGCTTCATGATATTGGCAAGGCCGTGGATCATGAAATTCAAGGGAATCATGCTATGATTGGACGGGATATTTTGCGAAAATTTGGTTTGCCGCAGGAAGTGGTTCATGCGGTTGAGGCGCATCACGGAGATCCGGCTCCGGATACGATTGAGGCGAAAATTGTTCAGGCCGCGAATATGATTTCGAATGCGCGGCCGGGAGCTGATAAAGACAACCTTGATAATTACATCAAGCGATTGGAAGAATTGGAGAATGTGGCAAAGTCTTTTGATGGAGTGAGGCGTGTGTGTGCCATTCAAGCTGGACGTGAGGTTCGAGTATTTATTGAGCCGAGTAAGCTCACGGATCTTGAAGCGGTGAAACTGGCGCGAGAGATTTCACGAAAAATCGAACATGATCTTCAGTATCCGGGACAAATTAAGATTGAAGTGGTGAGGGAGATGAGGGTGGAAGAGTTTGCGACGTAACAAACCTCTGAAAATTGTGCACTGCACAGTTTACCCTGAGCTTGTCGAAGGGTCGACTGCGCCATTTCCTCCCTCGCCGTACCTTTTTTAAAAAATACTTGACCTCCTTTTTACATTTGCTATATTTTTCTGGCACTGTAGAATAGCGAGTGCTAAATAAGAGAAATTGAGAGTATTCGTAATGAGATTGCTTCGTCGCTCGAAAAGAAGGGAAGACGCACTCCGCTACGCTCCGTGCGTGCTCGCAATGACAGCCATTTTTTAACCTTCAATATACCTATGTCTACCGTCAAACCTCTCGATGACCGCATTGTGGTCTCTGCCGTGGAGGAAGAGAGAACGCAGTCGGGTATCGTGATTCCTGATACGGCTTCAAAAGAGAAGCCGCAGAAAGGAAAAGTTATTTCCGTCGGTCCAGGCAAAATGAGTGACACGGGAAATAGAATTCCTTTGTCCGTGAAAGTCGGGGATACTATTCTTTTCACCAAATATGGACCGACAGAGGTCAAGGTGGAAGGGAAAGAATACCTTATTCTTAATGAATCTGATGTTTTAGCAGTATTGGAATAATTTTCGTAATATTGTCACCCTGAGGCTCTCGAAGGGTGATATGCATATACTTTTCATGTCATGGTTCGAGAGCCTCACCATGACAACTTCATTCTTTAATACTTCAATATCATGGCCAAACAAATTATTTATAGCGACGACTCCCGGCACAAGCTGTTTGCCGGCGTTGCTAAGCTCGCTGACAGTGTAAAAATTACCATGGGTCCCAAGGGGCGCAATGTGATTCTCGACAAAAAATACGGAGCTCCGGTTATCACGAATGACGGAGTGACCATCGCGAAAGAAATTGATCTCAAAGATCCGTGGGAAAATATGGGAGCTCAACTCGTGAAAGAAGTGGCGACCAAAACGAATGATGTGGCGGGAGATGGCACTACGACCGCGACTCTTCTGGCATGGGCGCTGATTGCCGAGGGTATTCGCAATGTCACGGCTGGAGCGAATCCGATGGCTTTGAAACTCGGCATT
>JACRIC010000023.1 GCA_016235915.1 Candidatus Peregrinibacteria bacterium | reverse complement strand
TTGGATTTGAAATCCGAGAGTCGCACGATGACATCTTTCGGATAAAATGCCGCAGAGATCATGGAAACGCCTTCCGCGAGTTTATCAATGAAATAGTGTTTTTTGTCGCTGAAACCCGCGGTGATTTTGGCGATTTTTTTCTTGAGTTTCGGATCTTTGAGATTCTTAAAATGAATGAGCGCGAGTGGATGAATTTTTATATGGTCGTTGATGATAAATTCTTCGCGTGCCAGCCCCACGCCGTCATTGGGAATAAACGACGATTGAAACGCGATGTCCGGACTGCCCACATTCATCATGATTTTCGTTTTTGGCCGCGCAATATTTCCGAGATTTGTTTTTTTAATGGAAATGGTTGCCGCGCCTTCGTAGACGTAGCCCCGTTCACCCTCGGCGCAGGATACGGTCACGATATCTCCATCTTTCATGACGCGAGTTGCGGTGTTGGTTCCCACGATGCAAGGAATTCCGAGTTCCCGCGACACAATGGCCGCGTGGCAGGTGCGTCCTCCGCGATTCGTCACGATGGCGGCCGCGATTTTCATGATCGGCTCCCAGTCGGGATCCGTCATGTCCGTGACCAAAACTTCTCCTTTTTTAAATTCCGTTATTTTGGCCGTATCCTCTATGACATTCACTTTTCCGCTTCCGACTTTGCTTCCGACCGGGGCGCCTGATACGAGCACTTTTCCTTTATTGGAAATGCGGTACTCCTCGAGAATCGATCGATCTTTTTGCGATTCTATGGTTTCCGGCCGAGCCTGAACGATAAAGAGTTCTCCTGTTTGGCCGTCTTTTGCCCATTCCATGTCCATGGGTTTTTTATAGTGCTCTTCGATAATGCATGCCCATTTTGCAAGTTTCAGGATTTCATCGTCGTTTATGACAAAGCGCAGACGATCTTTCGGAGATGTTGGTATATTTTTGACAGGTTTTTCCGAATTGGCGCTGGCATAAATCATTTTTATGTGTTTTTCTCCGAGTCTTTTTACGAGAATTGGGCGGAATCGGTCGAGCGTTTTTTTGAATACGTAAAATTCGTCGGGATTCACCGCGCCTTGCACGATATTTTCGCCGAGTCCGTAACTGCCGTTTATGAGCACGGCATTGGGAAATCCTGTTTCGGTGTCAATGGAAAACATGACCCCCGAACACGCTTTATCAGAGCGCACCATTTTTTGCACCGCAATGGAAAGGCCGATGGAGAAGTGGTCGAAATGCTTGTCAACGCGGTAAGAAATTGCGCGATTGGTAAAAAGAGAGGCAAAGCATCTTTTGCAAGCGTCAAGAAGAGCTTTTTCTCCGTGAATGTTGAGGTAGGTTTCCTGTTGACCGGCGAATGATGCGTCTGGCAAGTCTTCGGCGGTTGCGGAGCTTCGTACGGCCACGTCGACATTTTTCCCGTATTCTTTTTCAAATTTTTTATAATTTTCTCCGATGGCGGTATTGAGTTCTTCGGGAAATTTCGCAGAGAGAATGGTTTCTCTCACTTTTTTCCCCCGAATCATGAGGTCTTTCATATCATGCGTGTCGAGACCGGTGAGGATTTTTTTAATTTCCGCTTTGATGCCGACTTTTTCCAGCAAGTAGTGGTAGGCGTAAGCGGTAATGGCAAATCCGTTTGGCACTTTGACGCCTTTTTCGCCGAGTTTTTGATACATTTCTCCGAGCGATGCGTTTTTTCCGCCGACGATTGGGACATCATGAATGCCGACTTCGGAAAACCAGAGGACGAAGGCGTGGGGGTTTTTCATGAGGGGAAGTTTGTAAAGTTTGTAAAGTTTATAAAGTTCGTAAAGTTAAGTTTTATTGTCATCCTCGACCGAAAGTTCGCCTTTGGCGACTGCTTCGGATCGGGGATCTTTTAAAATTACTATGGTTTGAAAAGATTCCTGATCAGATTTCGGTCGCTCGCATATGGTATTTGCTTTGCAAATGGTTTGTTTGGTACGCACTTCGCTTCGTGCGTGCTGTCAGGAATGACATTTTATTTTCCGTCCTAGTTTCCGTTCTAGGACGGCGGAGTTTTGTCATTCCACCATATGCACTTTCACAAGATTTGTCTCACCTCTTTTATAACGGTTTGCGAAACCGACTGCAATACAAATGCGGTCGCCGGTTTGAAGTTTTTTTTCTTTTTTGAGAATGGAAATTATTTTGGAAATGAGCGCCGATGGATTTTTGGTGAATGGAATGAGCAAAGGTTCCACTCCCCAGCTTATCATGAGCTGTCGGAATGTTTTTTCCGAAGGGGTTGCGGAGTAGAGAGGGGTGGTTGGTTTGAGTCGCGAGAGCGTGCGCGCGGTTGCGCCTGAGCGCGTGGCACAAATGATGGCTTTGACATTGAGTTTTTTTGCGAGGTCGTAGACCGCGAGGCTCATGGCATCCGTGACCGTTCCGATGGTGTTTTTTTGAGGGATGAGCCATTCCGGAGACATTTTTTCTACTGTCGGATCAAAGGCGATTGCGACGTCCGACATGATTTTTACCGCTTGAATCGGATGTTTTCCTATGGCTGTTTCTCCGGAAAGCATGACCGCGTCCGTTCCGTCGAGGATGGCGTTCGCGAGGTCGGAGATTTCCGCTCGAGTGGGTTGTGAATTTTCGATCATGGATTCCATGATTTGAGTGGCCACGATGACGGGTTTGGCGCTGGAGAGGCATTTTTGAATGAATATTTTTTGGAGTTTTGGAACTTCCGCGAGAGACATTTCTATTCCGAGGTCGCCTCGGGCGATCATGATGCCGTCTGCGGATGTGAGGATTTCGTCAAAATTTTTCACTGCTTCTTTTCGTTCGATTTTTGCGATGATTTTTGGAAGAGCGTTTTTTCCGCCGTGTTTTTGTATGAAATTTTTGAGTTCTTTGATGTCTTTTTTATTTTTGACAAATGAAAAGGCAATACAATCGATGCCATGTTTGAGGCCGAACGCGATATCTTTTTTGTCTTTTTCTGTGAGCGCGGGAAGGTGGATTTTGGTATCGGGGAGATTGATTCCTTTATTTTCAAAAATAGCGCCTCCGCGGATGACTTTTCCAATGACGCTATTTTTTTGTTTATCAATGACGCGGATTTCGATGGATCCGTTGTCAATGAAGATGTGGTCGTTTTTTTTTACTTCAAGGTGGAATGGGGAATAGTCTATTGTCATTCCTGACGGGAAGGTCGCCTCAGGCGACCGTTCCCGATCAGGAATCTCGAATTTTTCATTTGAAAGTTTCGTATATACGATAATCTTTTCTCCTTCTTTCACTCGTATCCCTTCTTTCGCCATTTTCCCCACTCGAATCCTCGGTCCCTGCAAATCTTGAATGATTGCTACTGTTCGACCTGTTTTTTTCTCGGCCGCGCGTACATTTTTTATAATTTGAATAAATTTTTTGTTCGACCCATGCGAAAAATTGAGCCGTACCGCATTCATTCCGGCTTTTATCAGTCTTTCAATCATTTCCACGTTTTCAGATGCCGGCCCGAGTGTTGCGATGATTTTTGTGCTTTTGGGCATGAGTTTTTTGAGGGAATAATCTTTTCATTATACCACAAAAGCATTTGAAAAAGGATCGCCAGATTTTTTGTTGGCGAAAGTGTCCCCGGTGACATTTTTTTTGAAACCTGCTTCATTTTTCTACTTCACCGTCACACTCTTCGCCAGATTTCTCGGCATGTCGGGGTTGTTTTGGCGAATGACTGAAAGATGATAGGCGAGAATTTGAATGGGAATGATGTTGACAATGGGCGAGGCGGCTCCTGCGTCCGGCACTTTAATCCAGTAATCGAAAATTTCGCTGGTTTCCGGAGATACCCCGATGATGTATCCTCCACGAGCCTTTACTTCCATGGCGTTTGAGAGGATGTCCTTTTTGGTTTCATCGTTTGCAACAATGGCGATGACGGGTGTTCCTTCGGTGATGAGCGCGATCGGACCGTGCTTGAGCTCTCCTCCCGCAAAACCTTCGGCATGGATATATGACACCTCTTGCAGTTTTATGGCGGCTTCGAGCGCCATGGGGTAATTGACATCTTTTCCAATGATGTACATGCTTTCCACCCCTTTTATTTTTTCAGCGAGTTCCTTGATATGGTCTTCGTATCGCGGATTTAACATGTCATTTATTTGGCTTGCGGCGGCTATAAGAAGTTGTTTCCCTTCATTGAGTTTTCCTGCGAGGGCGTAGGCGATCTGGGTCAGCACTGTGAGCTGGGCGGTGGTGGCTTTTGTGGAGGCCACGGCTTTTTCCGGCCCTACTTTTATGGGAATTACGATGTCGGCCATGCGTGCCATGGTGGAACTTTCCACATTCACGATGGTGATGAGTTTGCACCCTTTCTCCTTCGCTATTTCCATGGCTTCGAGCGTGTCCGCCGTTTCGCCGCTTTGAGAGACCGCGATTAAGAGGGAGTCTTTGGTTAAAAAGTGTTTATGGCTTCCGAATTCCGATCCAAATACCGCGTTGACGTGCTTTTTCGCCACTCGCGAGAAGAGGTACGAGGCCGTGAGGCAGACTTTTCCCGCGGTTCCGCATCCGATCAGATAGGTTCCAAAGGCGTTTTTGATTTCGTCCGCGACTTTTTTTATCACCGTTTCATTCTGATTGATAGTTTCGGCGATGGTGGTTTTTTGTTCCATAATTTCTTTCATCATAAAATGCGCGTAGCTTCCTTTTTCCGCGCTTTTTTCGCTCCAATGGATTTCAATAGTACGCTTGGGGATTTCTTTTTTGGTTTCAAGGTCGATACATCGGACTTTTTCTCCGAGAACGACCATCTGATTGTCGACGAGTTACTGGACTCGGTTCGTAAAAGGGAGGAAGGCAGGAATATCCGAAGCAATAAAAAGCTCGGAAACCTCTGAAAATCGTGCACTGCCATTTTTCCCAATGCCAACAATCAGCGGTGATCCTCTTCGCGCCGCGACCATGAGATTTTCTTTCGCGGAAATGACGAGGATGGCGTAACGGCCTTCCAGTTTTTCACAGGCCAT
>JACRIC010000003.1 GCA_016235915.1 Candidatus Peregrinibacteria bacterium | reverse complement strand
GAAAAAAATATCAAGCGGCGGAAAAAATCGTCAGAGAAAAATTGGCCAAGAAAAAAAGTTTTACTTTCGAGGAAGGAATGGCGGTTCTTCCTGAAACTTCCACGGTTTCTTTTGATGCGAGTTCCGAAGTGCATGTCAAACTGGGCATCGACGTGAGCAAAGGCGAACAAATGGTCAGGTCCACGGTGAGTCTTCCGCACGGAACCGGGAAAAAAGTGCGAATTATTGCTTTTGTTCCGGAATCTCATGTCAAGGAAGCGACATCCGCTGGAGCGATCGAGGCAGGCTCCGATCTTCTTCTTGAAAAAATACAGAAAGGGTGGCTGGACTTTGATATGGCCGTGGCGCATCCGGATATTATGAAACATCTTGGAAAAGTGGCGAAAATTCTCGGGCCAAAGGGGCTCATGCCGAATCCGAAAGCAGGAACCGTGAGTCCGAACATTGCAGTCACGATCAAGGAGCTGATACTGGGACGCGTGGAGTTTCGCAATGATAAATTGGGAAATTTGCATAATGTGTTTGGAAAAATTTCTTTTGGCAAAGAAAAACTCCTCGAAAATTTGAAGGTGTATTTGAAAGCGGTCAATGACGCGAAACCGAAAGATGTGAAAGGCGTTTTTATTCAGAGTGTCACGCTTTCGACCACCATGGGGCCGGCGGTGAAGGTGGATCCGAGTGAGGTTGCGAAGTTATAGCACGCACGAAGCGAAGCGGAGTGCGTCTTCCTCTATTTGTATTTCGAAGTGAGATCCTTCGCGGAGTTTACCCTGAGGCTTCCCGAAGGGCTCAGGATGACAGATTTATGCTCACACTCCTCTTTCCCGGCGTTCACACGAATCGTTTTTCTGATGGTTTTTATACGATCGATCCTTTGACTTCTGCGTCATGTCTCATTCAACACGAAGGCATCAATATTCTTGTGGATCCCGGCGCTTTTTCGCATACCGATAAACTTTTGTCGGGGCTTTCCGACGCGGGACTTTCGCCTTCGGATATTCATTATGTGATCAATACGCATTATCACCTCGACCACACCTCAAATAATTATCTTTTCAAGCATTCCGTGATTTATGCGCCGCGTGCCGTGCTTCATCCTGATGGACATTGCGATATTTATCCGGATTCCGAACACCGACCGCAGATTCCGGGCATTACCATTTTCAATACTCCCGGGCATGTTCTTTCCCATTGCTCGGTTTTGCATGAACACGATGGACGAAAATATGTCGTTTCCGGAGATGCGGTGAGGGAAACGTCGCTCCGGGGAACGGAGAGACATTCATGTGAGGATATGACGGCGTATATCTCAAGTCTGCAAAAAATTTTCGACATGGCGGATGTGATTATTCCCGGGCATGGAAGGGTGATTGAGGGAGAGGTGTTTGAGGAATTGAAAAAGATGGTGGAAAAGTTGTAATGTTTGTGGTGTTGGGAAATTATTAGTTATTAACGAGTTGAAGGCGCTATCATTGCGAGGAGCGACGAGGCAATCTTCATGCACGCGCAATGAGATTGCTTCGGTCGCCTGAGGCGACCTCGCAATGACAGTGTTTCCTATATTTTTTTACTTTTTCTCCATGCTCCCCATTCACATCAAACGCATCGATCCGACACTCCCCCTTCCTGTTTATGAAACCGAAGGATCGGTGGGTTTTGACCTTTTGGCCCGCACCGACGTTTCGATTGCCCCGAAATCTCTCGCGCTTATCCCTTCGAATGTTATTGTGGAAGTTCCGCCTGAATATATGCTCATGATTGCGGCGCGAAGTTCGACTCCACGGCGAAAAGGGCTTCTCGTACCGCATGGAATCGGCGTGATCGATCACGATTTTTGCGGTCCGGATGATGAAATTTTGATTCAGGTGTATAATTTCACCGAACAAGATGTTACGGTGGCGCGGGGAGAGAAAATTGCGCAGGGAATATTGGTAAAAATTGGAAAATGCGAATTTGTTGAGGTGAATGATATTTCTCGTAAGACGCGTGGAGGATTTGGAAGCACCGGGTAACATTTTTCATGCCTATGCCACGCGGAAAATTTATCACATTTTACGGCATCAATAACATCGGGAAGACAACCCATGCGAGACGCTTATGTCGGCGCTTGGTTGATCGTGGCATTCGGGCGGAGTTTTTGAAATATCCCATTTACTCTATCGAACCGACAGGCAGTTTTTTAAATAAAATTCTTCGAAGCGGCGCCAAACAGACAATCAGTGAAGAGGAGCTCCAGATGTGGTTCGCGCTCAATCGTTTTCAAT
>JACRIC010000025.1 GCA_016235915.1 Candidatus Peregrinibacteria bacterium | reverse complement strand
AGAATTTTGAAATCGTGAATCGGGTCTTCTGGTTTTGTTTTTCGGGAAAGGTGAAGATCGGTTTTTTTGATTCGGAGGTCGCCATCATTTGGATTATATCCGGCGCCTGTTACTTCAAAATCATATTCGTTTATCAAAATTTCCCGAACGGTCATTTCGTTTTTTGTCAGGGTTCCGGTTTTATCCGAGCAGATCACGGTGGTCGCGCCAAGCGTTTCGACAGAGGAAAGCTGTTTTGAAATGGCATTTTTTTTCGCGAGCCTTTGAACTCCGAGCGCGAGTGCAACGGTAATGGTTGCTGGCAGTCCCTCGGGAACAGCCGCCACTGCCACGGCTATGGCAAATAGAAAGGTTTCAGCAAATGGTTTTTCTTGCCAAAAGTATCCGAGGGCGAAGAGAATTGCTGAAATCGCCAGAGTTATTTCCCCGACAAAAACACCGATTTTTTTAAGTTCTTTTTCCAGCGGACTTTTATCTTTTTTTGTCGAGGTGGTCAGATGTGCGATTTTTCCAAACATCGTGTTCATTCCCGTATGTATGACGATAGCTTTGCCTTTTCCACTCGCAACCATCGTTCCCATGAAGACCGTATTTTTATGTTCGCTGAGGTATTTTTTTATGGGAGTGGATTCGCCGGTGAGGACAGCCTCCGAGACCGTGAGTTCATATTCCTCGATGAGCCGCGCATCGGCATTGATATGGTCTCCTTCCGCGAGTATCAGCATATCGCCGGGAACGAGATATTTCGCCTCAATTTCCGTTTCGATTCCTTCCCGAACCACTCGCGCTTTTGGAGAAATGAGTTTTTTCAAAGCTTCGACGGCTTTTTCAGCTTTGTATTTTTGAATGAAGCCGATCGCGGCATTGAGAATGACAATGAAGAGGATAATGAGCGCGTCTGATGTGTCTCCTGTTGTAAAAGCGATGACGACCGCGACAAGCAGAATGATGACGAGAATATCTTTGAATTCGGCGAAAAATTGAAAAATAAGAGGGGAGGCTCTTTTTATGACCAGTTCATTGAGTCCGTATTTTTCCAGACGTTGTGCCGCTGTGGCGTGCGATAATCCATTTTCTTGCGTTTCACGGTTCATGATTTCAGGATAGCATACATTTTTCAGCGAATTTACTCTAATTTTGACATTCTCCACTCTTCGATTTTTTTATGGTGTCCGGACATTAGCACGTCAGGAACCTTTAATCCTTTAAATACGGCCGGTTTCGTGTAGTGAGGATATTCTTTTTTCCCGTGGAGTTTTTTGGTAAAAGAATCTTCTTCCGCGGAATTTTCGTCGCCAAGAACTCCGGGGAGTAGGCGAGTGATGGCGTCCACGAGCACCATGGCAGGGAGTTCGCCGCCGGTGAGCACGTATTTTCCGATGGAAATTTCTTCGTCAATAAGAAGGTCTCGAATTCGTTGATCAATGCCTTCGTAGCGTCCGCAGAGCACGATACATTCCGATAATTTGCTCAATTTTATCGCGACCGTATGAGTGAGAGTTTTTCCGTGCGGAGTCAAATAGATTACAGGCCCTTTGTTCTTTTTTTTGACGCTTTTTATACAGTCATAGAGCGGTTGAGCGGTCATGACCATGCCTGCTCCTCCGCCGTATGGTCGATCATCCACTTTATGGTGTTTGTTTTTGGAAAATTTTCGGATATCGACCATTTCGAGTTTCAGGAGTTTTTTCTCTTGCGCTCTTTTTACAATACTTTCCGAAAAATATGATTGGAAGATGTTAGGAAAAATGGTGAGAATGGAAAATTTCATGGATTAGTAGATTTTTTCAAACCTCTTGCGGGGATATCTTTTCGCGGACGCTCAAGTTTACATTTCCTTGTTGGTCAGCATTTTTCTCCTTCTTTCGCTCGGATTTTCGCCCCGCTGTCATCATTGGTGTCTTTATTTCTGGGCGGGGCGAAAAACGCCGCTTAAAGACACCCCGCAAGAGGTTTGAATGACAGTACTTACCCTGAGTGAGATCCTTCAACTTCCTGTCGTTCGTGGTATTCGCTTTGCGAATGGTTTGTTTCATACGCACTGCGCTCCGCTCCGTGCGTGCTCAGGATGACAGTGCGTTTATCGTTTCTGCCATTGCGGAGCCCGACGCGCGCGCTTGAGACCGTATTTTTTTCGTTCTTTGATGCGAGAATCGCGAGTGAGGTATCCTGCTTTTTTGAGAATAAGCCTGAAAGAATTGTCAAAAAGAAGAAGCGCCCGAGCAATGCCGTGGCGCAAAGCTTCTGCTTGCGCATTTGATCCTCCTCCCATCACTTGTGCTGTGATATCAAAAGTTTTGAGTTGATTTGTGAGTTTCAAGGGAGACATGAATTTTTCTCCATACAGCGGAATTGAAAAATATTCCAGAGCGGGTTTGTTATTGACGGTCACAATGCCTGTTCCTTTTTCATGGAGTTGGACTTTTGCTATTGCGGTTTTTCGTTTTCCGCTGGCGTAAAAATATTTTTTGGCGGTGGTCATGGGTTCGAGCTGAAATTACAAAGTAAGAGTTTCAGGGTTTTGGGCAGTGTGCGGATGTTCGGGACCTGCGTAAATCTTCAATTTTTCGAGAATATCCTTTTTGAGACGATTTCTCGGAATCATTCCTGCGATGATATTTTTTAGCAATTTTTCGGGTTTTTCATCTTTCATTTTTCCGGCAGTTATTTCCCTGAGGTGTCCCATGTAGCCGGAATGAGTGTAATATTTCTTTTTTTCGAGTTTTTTCCCCGTGAAGTAAATTTTTTCGGCATTGACGATAATGACATAATCGCCGCAATCAACATGGGGCGTAAATATTGCCTTATGTTTTCCGCGAAGAATGTCAGCGATTTTTGTTCCTATTCTTCCCGGGATTTTTCCTTCCGCATCCACAAGATACCAGTGAGGCTTGATGTCCGTTTTTTTTGCTGAAAAGGTTTTCATACGATTTTAAACGAGTTCGATTTGTACGAGAGGAGCATTGTCGCCTTCACGCCATTCTATCGCGGTAATGCGAGTAAAGCCACTTTTTCTGTCTTTGTAACGCTCTCTGAGAAGTTCTAAGAGTTTTTTGGACGCTTTTTCATTGAAAACCATGGTGGAGAGTGTTCGGATGACATTCATCTTGTTTTCTTTTTTCGCGGTCAGAATGAGTTTATCGATCATGGGCGCTACCATTTTTGCCATTTTAGCCGTGGTTTTTACTTTTTCATAGAGAATGATCGACGTTGCGAGATTTTTCATGACCGCATGTCGGTTTCCGACTTTACTGGTAAGTTTGAGATTT
>JACRIC010000027.1 GCA_016235915.1 Candidatus Peregrinibacteria bacterium | reverse complement strand
TTTCAACTCATCTTCAAGCCAGATTTTCAGGTAAAAAGCCGTGACGTCGTGTCCCTGCTCGCGAAGGAGCATGAGCGCGACGGAACTGTCGACACCGCCGGAGGTTAAGACTGCTATTTTCATGAAAATTTTTACAGGGTAAATTCCGTCCCGAGACGACGAGAACAGATCAATATTTCCCCCGAGTAAGATCCGTCGTTACTCTTCTCAATGACAACGATAATATGCTAACATACTACCGCGCATCGCAATTATAACGTAATTTAACCAGTAAAAGTTTTCCCGGGAAAACTTTCTCACCTGATATTTGACTTTTGTCTTTCTTCCCATGCTCACCTTCCCCGAACTTCTCACCGGCCTCGGCATTCTCGCCGCATCCACGCTTTTTACCGCTTTTATCGGCTGGAAATCCCGCGTGAACCTGCGTCAGACCAAAAAAGACACGGAACATGCCATTGAAACCGCAAAATCCGAGGCGCAGTCCATTATCGAACAGGCGAATTCAGAGCTTGAAGATATCAAAA
Organism: Candidatus Peregrinibacteria bacterium; assembly: GCA_016235915.1. Lineage (GTDB taxonomy): Bacteria > Patescibacteriota > Gracilibacteria > UBA1369 > JACRIC01 > JACRIC01. Next base: position 6,578 of record JACRIC010000027.1, on the reverse strand, counting down.
AAATCGCTCACGAAGAAACGGAACAGCTTGCCGCCCAGATCAAAAGAACGGAAGACATTTTAACCATGAAGGAATCCTTTTTTCAAAAACGCACAGCGAAAGGACAAGAAATTACGAGTCAAATAGCGGCGCTCAGCACCGAAATTCGGAGAATGAAATCCGAAATGGAAAATCTGGATCAAAAAATGAGTGAAAAGCTCGTGGCCATCGCCGGCGTCGGGAAGTCTGAAATAAAACTTGAAATTGTAAGACAACTAGAAAATCAGGTTCTTGCCGGAAAAGACAACTTTATGATGAAAAGCGAGTCAGCGGCAAAAGATACCGCTCAAAGACAGGCTCAGAAAATTATTCTTGCCTCCATTCAGAAATACGCTTCCCCAACCTCTTCGGAGCGCAGTTCCAGCACCGTAAAACTCTCAAGAGATGAAATAAAAGGTCAATTTGTCGGGAAAAACGAACAAAATCTCCTGTTTTTTGAAGAGTCTGCGGAAGTGGACGTTATTTTCAATGATATGCCAAAAACCATCAATATTTCCGCCTATAATCTTGTAAAACGTCAGATTGCGGTTCGGGCGCTTGGGAAACTGGTCAGTAAACGCTCGCCCATCACGAAGGATTTGATCAAAAAATGCCTTGAAGAAGCAGAAAAAGAAACCGATGAAGTGATTATGGAAATCGGTCACGCTACTGCGAAAGTCATGGATCTGAAAAATATTCCTGACGAACTCATCCATATTATCGGACGTCTCAATTTTCGTACGAGCTATGGACAAAATATTCTGAAACATTCCATAGAGGTGTCTGCGATCGCGACCGTACTGGCTTATGAGCTCGGAGCGAATATAGAGACTTGCCGTCTCGCGGCGTTTTTTCACGATATTGGAAAAGCGGTTGATTACGAAAGAGAAGGAGCTCATGACGATCTTTCCAAAGAAATTTTGGAAAAATTTAATTTCAGCCCAGAAATCGTATACGCGGCATATGCCCATCATGACAAAGTTCCCGCGAACACCATTCCTGCCATGATCGTGAAGGCTTCTGACGCCATTTCAGCAGGAAGGCCGGGCGCGCGTCTGGAATCGTTGGACAAATATCTCGAAAGACTGAAAAATCTGGAGAAAACTGCACAATTTTTCGAGGGAGTGAAAAAAACATTCGCTATTTCAGCGGGACGCGAGCTTCGTATTATTGTGGATCATGAAAAAATAACGGATGAAGGAGTGAGTCTTTTGGCAAAAAATGTGGCGCGAAAAATAGAAACCGATCTCACCTATCCCGGAAAAATAAAAGTCAATGTTATCCGTAAAACCAAAGCCGTTGATTACGCGTTGTGATGTACTCATTATCGGGATGGGGCCTGCGGGGCTTTCTGCAGGCATGTATACTGCTCGAGCGGGTCTTTCGACCGTCATTTTTGGATTCAAGGAAAAAGGACATTTATATCAGGCCAAGGTGATTTCGAATTATTTTGGAGCAGAAGATGTGGCCGGCCGCATGTTAATAGAAAAAGGAATCAAGCAGGCTCTGCGTTTTTCGGCCGTTTTGCATGAAAAAGAAATTGTTTCTCTGGGAATTGCCGGTGAGGGTGGTTTGAGCGTGAAAGATTCCTCGGGCGAGGTCTTTATCGGAAAATTTGTCATTATCGCGACGGGCACGAGTTACGCGGTTTCCGGAATAAAACATGAAGAGATTTTTCTGGGAAAAGGGGTTTCTCATTGCGCTATTTGCGATGGATTCTTTTTTAAAGAGAAGAAAATTGCGGTTATTGGAAATGGAAATTACGCAGCATCCGAGGCAATCGAGCTTCGATCGTTTTCGCCGCATGTGACGATGATGAGTCATGGAAAAGATTTTGAAATTTCTTCTTCGATTGCTGAGGAAATCGCCACCCGCGGCGTAACAATGCGAAAAACGCCAAAAATACGAGAGTTTTCAGGAAAAGACCGGCTTTCGGAACTTCTTTTTGAAGACGGGACTACAGAGAATGTAGATGCGGCTTTTCTGGCAATCGGAACGGCTGGCGCTTTTAATTTTGCGCAGACGCTGGGGCTGGAACTTTCTGGAAATTATATAAAAGTGAATGTCGCTATGGAAACGAACGTCACAGGGATATACGCGGCGGGAAATTGCACAGGAGCCGATCCTCAAGCGGCAGTGAGCGTCGGAGAAGGATGCAGAGCGGCCTTGAGCATCATTCGGAAGGTACGAGGAGCGAAAGTGTATTTGCAGTACAATTAAGGATTTTGGCAATTGTTTTTTTTAAACAGAGGATTATATTTGCTTGTGCAAAATATTTGTTCTTTAACCACGGTTTCTATGTTCTGGAACAAGAAAAAATCTGAAAATTGCGAGAAAAAAAATACGCTGATTCGAGCGCTTGATAAAATTATGATGGGGATTGTCATTGGAGGCGCAATCGGATCGGTGATTGGCATGGCGGTAGCGCCGAAAAAAGGCAAAGAAACTCGGGAATTGCTCAAAAAGAAAATTATGGAACGAAACGCTCGAGATATCGGTGAATCTCATGGTGGTGAAATGCGTCAGATTCCGCATGAGGAAATGCAAAGTGAGATAAAAAAAGCGTAATTTGGCATCCAAAAAAGCTAAATGCGTAACTGCTCACAAGGGAAAAAGAGGGCAGGGCATTTTCCTTGAGGACATTGCCGAGCAATTGGGAACCGTCTATGCGAGCGATTATCTGATAACGCGTCTGCCAATCGCGTTATCAGAATGAGCGAGCATGAAGACGGTCAATGCGGAGGCAGGACGAAAGGGAAATGCTCTGCCCTCTTTTCACTCTTTTCAAGCCTTGTGGACAGGTACCCAAATGCCCCTACACTCAGAGGTTTTTTTGTGTTATAATGCAAAGAAAACTCAAGACGCAATCTCTTTAAACCATAAAAGCTTTAAGAGATCCCCGATCAGGATTCGGTCGCCTGAGGCGACGCGATCCTGTCGAGGATGACAGAACAAATATTATAAACTTTCAACTTCATTCATGTCCGACATCCCACAAATAGGAACTCAGGGAACAACAGGAACGGTCCCCATTCACTCCACGGACGAAGCGATGGAGAAAATTAATCGTGAAATGGGGGAAAAAACCGCGTTTGAAGAGGCGAAAAACAAAGGAATGGGATATATCAACATCGCACTGACTCCGATTAACCCGGACATTCTCTATTTAGTGCGGCCGGAAATCGCAAAATCCGCGCAGATTTTGCCGTTTTTTCGAATAGGAAAAAAAATCAGAATAGCCGTGGTGAAGCCTGAAAACCAACTTACAGAACAGGCGCTCCAAGATCTCCGCAATCGTGGATATCTTTTAAATCTGAATTTGGCTTCGGAGAGCGGCATGAAAGAGGCGCTGAAAATTTACGACACGGAGTATCACGAGACACACGAAATAGAAAACGTGCTGGATGAAGAGACGCTGGAGGCGTATGAAAAGGAGATAGAAAATCTCACGCAACTCAAAGAAAAATTGAAGGATGTCACTTCGGAAGAAGCCTTGAACTACATCAATGTCGGCGCCATAAAAACCGGCGCATCGGATATTCACTATCAACCAGAGGAAAAAAACGTGATGGTGAGATTCAGAATTGACGGAGTGCTTCAGGAAATTTTCAGAATTGAACGGCCTCTTTTTGAAAACATTGCCAATCAAATCAAATACAAAGCGAAAATGAAGCTTAATATTAATAATGTTCCACAGGATGGGCGATTCAGTTTTGTGATCAATAAAAGAAAAATAGATGTTCGTGTTTCCGCTATTCCCACGGAATTCGGAGAAACGTTTGTGTGTCGACTTTTGGATAGTCGGCGGAGCGCTTTTGAATATGACAAACTGGGATTTCAAGGGTTTGCGCTCGATCACATTAAAAAAATTACCAAGCTCACAAACGGCATGGTTCTGGTCACCGGACCGACCGGTTCAGGGAAAACGACAACATTGTATTCCATCCTCAGCGCTTTCAACAATCCCGAAAAGAAAATCATCACGCTGGAAGATCCCATCGAGTATAATCTGCCTCTCATTTCCCAAAGTCAGATAAATGAGAAACGGGGATATGATTTTGCCAATGGGCTTCGTGCAATTCTGCGTCAGGATCCGGATATTATCATGATTGGTGAAATTCGCGATCTGCCAACAGCCGAAACATGCGCTCAAGCGAGTCTCACCGGCCATGTGGTTTTGACAACGCTCCACACGAACAGCGCAGTGGAAACTATTCCGCGACTTCTCAACATGGGACTGCCGCCATTTATGATCGCACCGACACTCTCGATTATTATTGCGCAGAGGCTGGTTCGGCGAGTGTGTCCCAAGTGCGGAGTGGAACGGAAGTTGCTGGCTCTGGAGAAACAAGAGTTAGAAACAGCTATTCAAAATATACATGCCGTATCACCGGGAACAAAAATTACTCTTCCGGAAAAGGTGAAAAAACCAGTGGGATGTCCGGCGTGCAGTCATACGGGTTTTGCTGGACAAATAGCGGTGGTGGAGGTGCTCCGTGTGGATTCGGATATAAAAAATCTCATTTTAAATGGAGCTTCGACCGCAATCATTTTTGACACGGCGCGCAAAAAAAATATGTTGACCATGAGAGAAGATGGCTTGATGAAAATGATAGAAGGAATTACGACGCTGGAAGAAGTGACGCGCATGATGGCGGCGTGAAGCTGTCACCATAGATCTGTCACCCTGAGCTTGTCGAAGGGTGACATCGAAGAGCACCATGACAGCGAGGTGTATCGCGACGAATATAGCATCCCGTAGCCGTGACAGAAGTGTACTGTTTCAGTTCAAGCAGAGAAAGAATTTGACTCATTTCCTGCGGAGAAATCCCAGTTTCACGCGAGAGCGCATCGGGATGGCATGGAGAGTGAGAAAGAGCATTGAATATCGTTTGTTCCTGTGAAGAAAGCGAAAACGCGTTTGGTTGTCGATCAGATTTTTGTAACTTTGCTTTGGAAGATTGTTGTCGCGACCGTGTCATTGAAGAAAAAAGCGGCTGATGCCGAAAAACATCAAGAATATCGAGGGCTTGAGTGGTGAGCAGGGCTTCTCCTTTTTGAATAAGCTGATTGGTCCCGCGACTCATGTCAGCAAAAATGCTTCCAGGGACAGCAAAAATTTCACGGTTTTGAGAAAGGGAAAAATCGGCGGTGATAAGCGCGCCAGAGGCATCTTTCGCTTCAATAAGAAGCGTTCCAAGTGAAAGTCCTGAGATAATACGGTTTCGCATGGGAAAATGTTCGGCCTTCGGCAATGTTCCCGGAGGAAATTCACTGATGAGAGCGCCATGTTCGGAAATTTTTTGCGCCAAATCTTTATGTTCGGGAGGATACATGCGGTCAATGCCGGAACCCAAAACGGCAATGGTGGGCATTTGTTGCCGCAGAGCTTCTCGATGAGAGCAGGCATCAACTCCATACGCCAGACCGCTGACAATGGTAAAACCGTTCAGCGCAAACGTCGGAAAAAAGCGCTCAATAACCTCTTTTCCATAAGGAGTCATGGTTCGAGAACCGACGACCGCAAGACAAGTTCCTCCAAGACACGAAATCGATCCTCGAACATAGAGAAGAAGTGGAGGATCCCGAATTTCTTTCAAAAGAGAAGGATATCGGCTGTCTGAAAATGAGAGAGTATCGATGGAAAGCGCCCGCAGTCTACAGGCTTCGGCCTCTGGAGAAATGGATCGTCGGGCGAGGAGAATGGCAGAAATAAGATCCTCGGATTCAATGCCCGCTTTGCGAAAATCACTTTTACCCGCTTTTTCCCACGCAGAGGAAAAATCGCGAAAATAACGAAATATTCGCGAGAAATATTTTGGTGTCATGCCGGAAATCGACCGAAAAAGATGGAGGTGGATGGACATATCGCCATCACCCTAGCAAACAAACATTAAATTTTTCTAAAAAATAAATTTTCTTTTTGCTAAATCACATATAATCGCATATAATTACACATAGACAATGTATTTGAACATAAAATCATGGAAAAATTGAAGAGAAGATTGGCTTTTACATCCGACATCACTCATAAAATATATGGACTCATAAGCCAAATTGAAGAATTGAAAGGTCAATGGAAAGCGGGCGTCAATTTATCTCCGCAAATATTGGGACGTTTAAAAAAATCAATAATTATAACTTCATCCGGCGCCTCAACCCGTATAGAAGGATCAAAATTATCAGACGAAGAAGTGCAGAAATTATTAAAAGGATTAAAAATTCAAAAACTGAAGACGAGAGATGAACAAGAAGTAGCAGGATACGCTGAACTCCTGACAAATGTTTTTGATTGCTATCAAACAACGAAGTTAGGCGAAGGAAGCATCAAATATTTCCATAAAGAACTTTTAAAATATTCAGAAAAAGATACTCGACACAGAGGAAATTATAAATTTGGAAGCAACAGAGTAGAAGCCAAAGATGCTGATGGAAATATTGTAGGCGTGTTATTTGATCCAACTCCTCCGCATCTTGTAGCAAAAGAAATGAACGAATTGGTCGACTGGACTATTTTGGAATGGAACAAAAGAGAAATCCACCCTCTAATCATTATCGGG
>JACRIC010000026.1 GCA_016235915.1 Candidatus Peregrinibacteria bacterium | reverse complement strand
CTGCTGTTTTTGCTTTGTCCTTGCCGAAAACCCATGTGTGCCGGCGAATGATTTTTTTCGCGATTCCTTTTAATAATTTTTCGGTCGTAAACCACTTTTTTTCCTCCGCGATCACGGTCATCATTACGAGATTAAAAAATATGTCGCCGAGCTCTTCTTGAAAATTTTCGCGGTCATTGTTTTTGAGAGCTATTTTGAGCTCCGCAAGTTCGTTGCCCACGTATTTTGTCCAGTGTTCAAGCGACTGTTCGCGATCCCACGGACAGCCTGTAGGACTTCGGAGCTTTTTTCCGATGTTAATGAGTTTTTGGAAGGAGGTTTTCATGGTTTTTAGACAGCGTATATCCGTCCAGCCATATTATATCTGGATTTTTTTTAAACCAAGTCATCTGACGCTTGGCATACTGGCGAGTTTCGATCACGATACGTTCGATTGCTTCTTTATATGGTATTTCGCCATTCAAAAATTGAATAAGTTGACGATAGCCTAAAGAAGACATGGAAGGCAAGGCGGGATCATATTTTTCCATCAGTTTTTCCGTTTCGGCCAAAAGTCCTCTTTGAATTTGCTCAGCAACGCGCGCCTCGATTCTTTTCCACACATCTTCTTTCGGCCAACGAATACCTATATATAAGGTTTCATATTTTGCCGGACCTTTTTTTCTCTCTTTCTTTTTTCCAAGAGAGAGATTGATTTCGAGAGCTCGGATAGTGTACATGAGATTTTTCGGATGGATGCGACTCGCCGTAGAAGGATCAATTTTTGCAAGCATGGCGTGAAGCGCCTTGGGTGAACTGGATTTTGCCTCTTTTTCCAGCTTTTGTCGGAAGTTTTTGTCAGGAGCTCCTTCGGGAATTTGAAAATTTTCGGTGACCGCATTGATGTAGAGGCCTGTTCCACCGACCAAAAACGGGATTTTCCCTTTTTCGAGAATTTCATCAATGGTTTTTTCGGCAATTTTTTTGTAATCCGAAAGAGTGAACGGCTCGTCGGGATCGATGATATCAATAAGATGGTGTGGGATCCCTTCGCGAGCATTTTGGGCAATTTTATCCGTGGCAATGTCCATTCCTCGATAAATCTGCCGAGAATCCGCGGAGACAATTTCACCGTTTAAAGCCTTGGCCAGTTGGATTGACAGTGCTGTTTTTCCGGCGGCGGTCGGCCCCAGAATCACGATGAGCGGTTTTTTTGCCGTGGAAAGAAAATTTTCGATGGTTTCCGCGAGATCGTGCATGAGTTTTTTGTAGCAGAAATTGAAATGCTGAGCAATGATAATCCATGGGAACCTCTAAAAAACGTACCATCTACTGCAATTTTACCATTTCGTCACGAAGTTACGTTTTTTAGAGGTTCCCATGACAATGAAAAAATTCTTTGGTAATATCATGGCAGTTATTGATTCTTCTATGCCTCACATCTCCATTTTCGATGTCGCGGGTCCCATCATGATCGGGCCGTCCAGCTCGCATACGGCTGGAGCATGTAAAATCGGGCAATATGCTCGCGCTATTTTTCACCATACTCCCTCGAAAGTGACGTTTTATCTCCACGGATCATTTGGGGAAGTCTATAAGGGGCATGCGACTGATCGAGCGCTTCTCGCGGGTGTCATGAAATTTAAAACTCGCGATCCGAAAATGAAAGATGCTTTAGCGATTGCGCGGGAAAAAGGGCTGGAATATAAGTTCATTCCAATGAATCTCGGAGAAAAATATCATCCGAACACGGTGAAAATAGTGCTGGAAAATTCGCGGCACAAAATGTCGCTCATCGGCTCATCTATCGGAGGCGGCATGGTTCAAATTTTTCAAATCGATAATTTTCCGGTGGGGATACACGGGGTTGCGGGAAAATTTATGTCGCTCGTGATTCGGCATGTGAAAGAAAGTGATGTTATTGCGCGGCTTATTGACAAAATTGAGAAGTTGGGCGAAATCGAGGTGGCAGGCCGTGAGGATACTTCTTTTAAAGATAAAGCGCTGACGGTGCTCCATCTTCGCGGAAGGGCGATTCTTTTGCGGGAGGTGATCGAGCTTGAAAAAATCGAGGGAATTGACTTTATTCGTTCGCTCCATAAGCTGGAGAAGGATTAAAATATGCACTACGAATTT
>JACRIC010000005.1 GCA_016235915.1 Candidatus Peregrinibacteria bacterium | reverse complement strand
TGGCCAGTTCCGAGATGTGGCAGGCGGGGAAAAGAGTGAGAGAGCTTCGGCCGGAAAATTGGAAGAAATCCTAAAGATTCTTTCGCATTTTCTCTCTTGCCGACACGTTCATAGAAGTCCTATTCGGACGAATCTCAAGCTCCCATTTTCCCGTGACATAACTCCCTTCAGCAATATCTTTTCCCACAACAATTCCTGATCCGATAAAAGTATCCGCTCCGATTTTTACTCCGGGCATAAGGCTCGTATTGATGCCGATGCGAACATTCGGTCCGACAAGAGCCCCTATTTTATTCGATCCACAATCGATTTTTTCGCCATGAGTCTCCACACACACATTTTTTTCATCCAGCCGCAGATTTCCCGTCACCGCTCCTGATCCAAAAGCACAGTTATCGCAAATCACGCTGTCTCCGATGTAATTCGTATGAAACCACACATCATTTCCGACCACGCTCCGCGCCACTTCCGTCGAATATCCGATTACGCAATTTCTCCCGATAAAAGAATCTCGCACCAAAGCATGATTCGCCACGATCGTGCCATCGCCGATATAGGCCGGCCCATTCACACACGCCACGTCAAAAATCCGCACCCCTTCGCCGATAATCACGTCTCCTTTTATGACGGCGGAAGGCGCGATGTCAGCCGAATCAGCTATTTTTTTCGCAGTTTTTAAAAATATTTCGGAAAAAAAATGCCGCTCGGCGGGAAAAATATGCCAAGGATATTTTATGGCCTGCCAGAAGTCGTCATACGGAACTGCCTTCATCCGAATGCCATCGTGGAGCATGGACGATAAAGCCATTTCATAACGATCATCGCGATCGCTGTGGGTATTTTTCAGATATTGAAAAAGTTTTGTAGGATTTCTATGAAAATGGACCACAATATTTACGAGGTCGCTCGACTCGCTTCCTTTTGCGGGTTTTTCAATAATGGTGGAAAGAGAGCCGTCTGCGCCAACCTCCAGATATCCGCCGGGAAAATATTCAGAAACCTTTTTTGCCAAGAGAAAACTCTCAAAAATTTCATCTTTCGAGGCATTGAGCACCGCTGAAAAAGCAGTAAGATCAAGAATATCATTGCTGTTGACGACGAGCACGGGCTCATCGGAAAGGGAAGACTGCGCGGTCAAAACCGCCCCAGCCATGCCAGAATCGAGATCAACTTGCTCTAAAACGACAATATTTGACTTCCGATTGCCAAAAAGTCTCTGTGTTTCCGGATTTTTTGCAAATTCGCGCAATTTCTCGATATTATGCGCTCCTCCAATAATAAGGAAATCGAAAAAACCCGCTTGAGTCAAAATTTCAAATTGGCGAAATATCAGCGAACGTCCGCAAAACTCCAAAAAATTTTTATCAGGAATGGGCGCCATGCGCTTGCTCCGTCCCGCCGCGAGAAAAATGACTTTCATAAGAGTAAAACAAAAATTCGCCTGTATTCTAGCGCGAAAATTTCCATTTTGGAAATTTTCGCTTCCTTCCCTTACGTCAAAAGTTCAATCATCCTCCCGCTCTTCACCCCCTCCCGAATCTCCATCGCAATTCTTTCCCCATAACTGATCGTATCGCCGTAGAGATAGCCCGTGAGGGGAGTAAATCTCGTTCCCGGAGAGCCGGGAATCCGCATACTCACGTCAAAAATCACGATTTCCTCGCACCCTTTCTCAGCCGAGACCGCTCCCTGAAGCGCAAAAGGCCCGATAATCCCGGGCGGGACCTCTTTCGCAGTCAGCGCAATAAATTTTTCACCGATTTCAAATGCTTTTTCCAAAATGGATTCCTTGGTGGTACAGGCAATATGCCCAGTTTCCACCATGGTCGGACGGCATTTTCCCAAAACATCCATCTGAATATCTGCAGGAAGCCTCAAAAAACCATCCAGACTCGTTTGCCGTCGAATATCCGTCCCTATGAGTTCTAATTCGCCGGTCAAAGGAGAATAAAAATAGTTGAAATTGATGGGCGCGCCGAGGACAAATTCTTCGATAACTGCTCGATCAAGTGCCGCCTTCGTAATTTTCCCTTCAGAAATGAGCCTGTCGCGTTGTGCACAAAAATCCGCATAATCCTTTGCAACAAAAAACGACCGTTCATATCCTCGAATCGCCTCATTCACTTTGACAATAACCGGCCCCGTCCGATCAGGATGAATTTCTTTCGGATTGTCATAAATTTTCGGCGTGCGAATCCCCGCTGACTGAAGGAGATAATATTGATTTTTTTCAACATCACGCTCCTCGAGCTTGAGCATCTCGCGAGACCCGAAAATTGGTACGAAAAACTCTTTTTCCACGCGGCTCGGATCGGAAAAATACACCCAAAAATAGCGATTGTGGATAAAAATCGTGTTTCTCTTCCGAAGCTCCTCTTGAATTTCAGGTTTCAAAATATCAGAAAAAGATTCAACAAGAATCACGTCATCGACACAACCTTTACCGTCTCGCGTCTTATAATATTTGGCGTATGTTTTTTCGCGTCCAATTCGACAAACCGCAAGCGTCTTAAAGCCATGCTTTTTCGCTCCATGACACACATCCAGCGCGCTGTGTCCTCCAAGAACCCCAATCGTAATATCGTCAAGGTTATATTGTGAAAGAATTTTGTAAATTTCGTTATGAAACATAGTTTTTCAGAGGTTCCCCAGTATATAAAATTCCTTGAAATAAATCAATTTCAAGGAATATATCTCCTTGAAATCATCCAAGTACTTTTGAAAGCGCGTCCTTCTCAATCGCCTCGCGAATATCTCTAGCAATCCTCCGTCCCGTGCTCATAGGTTCATGATATCGGAGCCATGTATACGGCGATCCGTTGATGTAAGGATTCGTTCCAGCCACAATGCGCGCCGAAATTTCAAAAACATAAAAATTCAAATTTGGATCAATAATCGCCTCCAGACAAAATGGTCCAAAAAGTCCGCCGGAAACAAATTCGCGCGACGTTTTTACCACATTTTCACCCATCGTAAAAATTTCAGGCAGGAGCGATTCTCGCATCACGATCGGAATATTGCCAGTAATCGTGTAGCTCGTCAGAATATTCACATCCAGCTGGTCTCGCGCCGCAATTCGTCCGATGGAATCCGCGTTGGACTCATAGCGTTTATCAAAGCTCATGACCTCCAACTCGTCATTGAGCCGCGAATAGAAGTAATGCGTATACACCGGAACCCCGACAACATACTCCTGAAGAACATAATCATTTTCGCCCGGATATTTTTTAATATTTTCATGGAATTCCTGCGAATTATTGGCGATAAAATAACCCTTGCCTCCCTTGGCGCCGTGAAATTTAACGATAACGGCTCGGTCGATTTCTTCGGGATTTTTATAAATACGAGGAAGAGTCAGCCCCGACTTTTTAAGCCACACTCGTTCTTTCACTCGATCGGATTCCCATTCCAGAATACCTTTCGTACCGTAGTGCATGACGCGGAGCTCTTTCATGCGTTCAAATCCGATGTAGCTTACAAACGATCCATGCGGAATGATGATGGCGTTTTTTGCGATCAGCTCATCTTCAATTTTGAAAAAATCCTCATAATTTTCAATTTCAAGGATTTCATCAGCCACTCCATAACTTTCATAAGGTTTTTTCCTATCTTTATGGCAGATGCACAAGGTTTTGAACCCTTCATCCTTCGCACCTTTGAGAATCTGAAGGGCGGTATGACTGCCGAGGGTAGCGATGGTGAAGTCTCGAATCGATTTCATAAAATAGAGAAAATGATTTTCAGCAATTATATCAATCGCGAAAAAAAAAGTCCAATAAAATTTGAGACTTAGAAAGACATGGCTACAATGCAAGAAGGATGAGACCTCCGACGCCCACAGCAATGCGATAGAAGCCAAAGAGTCGGAGGGAATGATTTTTAAGAAAACGCATGAGAAATGAGACCGCGAAAAGTCCGGAAAAAAGCGATGCAGTGAATCCGAGGATCACCGGCGCAGTGGTAAAAGCGGAAAGAGAATCAATATTTTTGAAAATGGTCCAAAGTCCGGCGCCGAAAATAGCAGGAGCTCCAAGGAGAAAAGAAAAACGCGCAGATTCTTCTCGACGAATTCCTTGAAAAAGTCCGGCGGAAATCGTGGCACCGGATCGAGAAACGCCGGGAATAAGAGCCGCAGATTGAGCGAGACCGATAAAAATTGCTTCACGGAAACGTCCCACGGCTCGATCTTTTTTCGCAGGAAATTTTTCCGCGAAAAAAAAGAGAACTCCGACGGCGATCATCATAAAAAGAACGCTTGCGGGATTGCGAAAAATTCGATCAATGCCATCTTCGAAAAAAATAGCAGAGAGCACGGCGGGAATGGTTCCAATGATAATGAAAAAAAGGAGGCGGCGGTAATCGACAGCCGTGCTTGAGTTCAATCCCAATCGGCTATGAAGTGTTTTTCCAAAAATTCCCAGCAGAATTCCTGCGAAATCACGCCAAAAGTAAACAAAAATAGCCAAAAGAGTTCCGAAATGAAGCGCGATGTCGAAACTTTTCAGCGCCTCGACTTGTAAACCAAAAATATTTTCAACCAGTACGAGATGTCCGGACGAAGAAATCGGCAAAAACTCCGTAATGCCTTGGATAACGCCGAGAACGAGAACTTGAAGGGTAGTCATTAAAACAATTGTAATGGAAAAGATGTTTAGAAACAAGGAAATTAAACAAAATTTGCTTTTTTTGTACAAAACGCTAAAATATATACAAACGTACAATTTATACAAAAACATGCTTCATTACAGCGCATCATCAGCAAGGAAACATTTCAGCGAAATTTTGAATCGCGTAAAATATGAGAAAATTATTGTGGTGATTGGACACCGAAACAAAGAAGAGGTGTTGATGGTGCCAAAACCGGATATGGCAGAAGCATTGCCGATAAGCGCTATCAATGCGGCATCGAGGAGTTTCAAATTTCTTGAAGATGAACCGGATATGTATTCTTTAAAAGATTTGAAAAAAAGATATGTATAAATTCGGTACGATAGTGCTTATACCATTTCCATTCACAGATCTTTCTTCAACAAAATTGCGGCCTGCTTTGATTATTTCAAGAACATCAGGAAAAGAAGAAGATGTCATTGTGGCCTTCATAACGACCAAAACGGAACATAGGAAACGGTTATCGGATTTTTCTTTGAAAAGTTCAGATGCTCATTTTCAAGATACCGGCCTAAAAATGAATTCCGTAGTGCGTTTTGATAAAATCGCGACTTTGAATAAAAAACTCATTCTCGGAGAATTGGGATATGTACATCCAGCTCTTCTTCGAAAAATGAAATCATCGTTCGGCGCGGCTTTTGGGTTCAATGCTTGAAACTCCTCACTCCCGTAAACACCATCGCGATCCCCAGCTCATCGGCTTTGGCGATTACTTCGGCATCGCGTATCGAGCCGCCTGGCTGAATAATGGCGGTAATTCCTGCCTTCCACGCTTCGGTCACCCCGTCCGCAAACGGGAAAAATGCATCTGAAGCCATCACCGAATCCTTCGCGCGATCGAGAGCTTTATGCCCAGCGATAAACACACTGTCTACTCGCGACATTTGGCCGGCTCCAATACCAGTCGTGACCTCGTTTTTCGCGAAAACCACGGCATTAGACTTCACATGCTTCGCGATTTTTCGCGCAAAGAGAAGATCAGTCATTTGTTCATCGGTGGGAACTCGTCTCGTGACAATTTTAAGATCGCTTCGTGAAATATCCGAAAAATCCATATTCTGCACGAGAATTCCACCTCCGACACTTTTAATATCCCGTTCCTTTGGATTGATCCGCAAATCGCCGGTGGCCAGAAGACGCAAGTCATTTTTCTTTGAAAGGAGCGAGCACGCTTTTTCGCTAAAAGACGGCGCAACCACAATTTCCACAAACATTTTATGTTTTCGGAAAAATTTCACGATTTCTTTATCACATGGACGATTCAGCGCGATAATACAGCCAAAAGACGATTTCGGATCGCAAAGATAAGCCTTTTCAAATGCTTCAGCGATCGTTTCCGCCGAAGCAACACCGCAGGGATTGGTATGTTTGATAACCGCGGCGGTCGGCCGGTCAAAATCTTGCACGATTTTGATAGCAGAATCCGTATCGAGAATATTATTGTAAGAAAGCTGTTTTCCCTGAAGAATTCGTGCATTCGTGACATTCGGGTAGTCATTGGTAAGATCACGGAAAAACGCCGCTTTTTGATGAGGATTTTCGCCATAACGCAAACTCAAAACTTTTTCATAATGCAGGTCGAGGAGTTCGCGCTTCGCTCCATTTCCATGAAAAAAATCCGCAATAGCCTGATCGTAATGAGAGGTTTTACGAAACACTTTAAACGCAAGTCGTCGCCGGAGTTCAAGTGTCGTTCCGCCGTAAGCGCGGATTTCAGACAAAATAGCAGAATAATCAGAATTTTCCGTTACGGCCGTCACATATTGGAAATTTTTAGCGGCAGAGCGAAGGAGCGTCGGCCCGCCGATATCGATGTGTTCAATAATTTCCGCTTCGGAAACACCTTCTTTTTGCAGAATGTCCTCAAAAGGATACAGATTAACAACAACGAGATCGATCGGCTCAATGCCATGAAGATCGAGAATCGCCTGATCGGCTTCCAGTCGTTGGGACAAAATACCGCCATGAATTTTTGGATGGAGCGTTTTGACTCTGCCATTGAGGATTTCCGGGAATCCCGTATAACTGGATACTTCCTGAACGCGAATGCCTTGATCTCGAAGAAGTTTCGTGGTCCCGCCGGTGGAAAGGATTTCTATGCCAAACTTCGAAAGCTCGCGCGAAAATTCCACAATCCCGCTTTTATCAGACACGCTGACAAGAGCCCGTTTGATAGAGGAAATGGACATAGGGTAAAAATTTGTCCCTCGAGGAAAAACCTGAGCTATTGTAGGCTTTTTCGAGTTGAAGTCAATGACGCGAAACATACTACGGCCGATCTTCTCCTCCGCAGCTCCATGGATTGCATCGGAGAATTCTCCAGACGGTCTTCAGTCCACCGCGCAGAAGTCCATATTTGGTAATGGCAAGAGCAGAATATTCCGAACAGCTCGGCTCAAACCGGCACAACCCAAAAGGAAAAGCATGCCGAACAAAGCCATGATCCGGTGAAAGGGTTTTCTGATAGAAGCGAATGATCGCGATGGCTACTCGGCGAGGAAGGAAAAAAAATTTTGAATTTCTGAAAAAATTGAGATACACTTGAAAACAACAGGAAAAAAGGTCGTTTTTCAATGGAAGGATTTCACCTTATTTGTGGGAACCCTTCAATAATAGTATTTCGGATTCCTCTTCTCCCCATTCTCATGCACTTCAAAATGCAGATGAATGCCCGTTCTGCCGTACGTACGACCGGTATTTCCCTGCCGTCCGATAACTTCTCCCTGTTCCACTTCTTGCCCAACTTCCACATAAAAAGCATCAAGATGGGCATAGAGAGTTTCCAATCCATCGCCATGATCCACGATAATCATATTTCCGTAGCCACCGTTCCAACCGGTAGCGGCTTTTTTCACCGTGCCCGATGCCGCGACCCAGACATTGGCTTTAGACGGATCGCTGATATCCACTCCGTAGTGTGCGCTGGAAAATCCTTGAGTAATAACTCCCGTAGTAGGGAACACCATCGTCTTATTGCTTTGCGGAGTCACATTGACCTTGGAAATGGTACCAACCGAGGCCGAAGTATTGTTCCGCACAGGAGTTCCGCTTGAGGAGGCGATATATTTCGGAGCTTCATAGATTTTTTTCGCTCCAGGAAGAAAAATCATTTGTCCCGGCTCGATCACTCCTGAAATATTATTTGAAGAAGCGATGGCCTTGCTATCGATTTCATATTTTCCACCAATTTTTTCAAGAGAATCGCCCTTTTTTACTTTGTAACTCACTCCGTCAGCAGGAAGTATCCGCAGTTTTTGTCCAATCTGGAGGAGATTGGAGTTTGAGAGATCGTTTTCCCAAATAACGGTCGACGGCAGGAGTCCATATGATGTAGCAATTTGTGAAAGCGTCTCTCCTGGCGCCACAGTATGAGTTCCCGCTATTCCTTCCCAGTTGCCATCTTCGGTTTCCGCCGGAACGACCTGAGTAAGATATCCTTCTTCATTCATGATAAAACTCGCTTCTTGCAAGGAATATCCATATCCTTCGAGAAAACTTTCCGCAGAACTTGCTTCGCTGAATTGAAAAGAGCTGACAACAAAAAACACACCGATAAAAGCAACGAATCTCTTAAAAAGGAAACGCGGCGTCACTCGGCGCGGAGAGCCAAACATTCGATACCGCGCCCGGTCGATTTTTACCCTTCGCTTATGAAAAATAAACTTTTTCGATTAAGAAATAAGCTTATCGCTAAAATGCTACGCTGAAAAATGAGATATTCAATGACTTACCATAGACAAATATTAAATAATAGGGTGCGAAATATTTAGGAAAAAAGAAGGGAAAAATAACGTTTTTCGGCTTAAAATAAAGCAAAAACAAAAATAAAACTGCGCAAAATAGCCAACGAAACAAAAAACTTGCATTTTGAAAAATTTCTGCTAATTTAAATGCGTTATTCTTCGATTATTTGCTTTTGGTGTGCGTTTTCTCGCCGAAAGCTTTCCGCTCCACTATTAAAACGCATTATGGAAAAAGCAGTTTCAATGTACGAAATAATGGTTCTCATGCCCTTCGCTTTGGGAGAGAAGACTCTTTCCGAAGAGATGGAAAAAGTGATGGAGTACGTGAAGTCTTTATCATGGAAACAGAAATTCGAAGATGTTATAGGAGATCAGAGACTGGCATATAAAATGAAAAAATATGATCGAGGTTTCTTTGTGGATTTTTATTGTGAACTGTCGGCGCAAGCCACGATTGAACTTGCCAAAACGCTCAGACTTGAAAAAAATATCCTTCGATACCTCATTATAGGGGTTCCAGAATCTTATGAGTTGAAAAAATCAGAGATACAGCTTCCTGCGCGTCGAACTCGTCGGAAAGATGAGGAAGCAAAAGAAAAGGTAGCAGTAAGAGCAGAACCAGTGATTCCTGTGAAGAAAGAAGAGTCTCAAGAAAAACCTGTTAAGAAAACCGTCGAGCAAAAAATCGAAAAGCCGAAAGAGAAACTGAGAGAAAAACCTGCTGAGAAGCCTTCTCTCGCTTCCATTGAAAAAAAACTCCAGTCAATTATTGATAATCCCGATATAGATCTTTAAAAACTCTCCATGCGAAGTGTCAACAAAGTCTTTTTGATTGGAAATCTTACCCGCAATCCGGAATTGCGTCAGACCGCAAATGGTCAGTCCATGTGTACGTTTGGCATTGCGACGAACCGCGACTGGATCACGCAAGGAGGCGAAAAGAAAGGTTCTACAGAATTTCATGAACTGGTTATTTGGGCCAAGCTTGCGGAGTTTTGTCATCAATATCTGAAGAAAGGAAAGTTGATTTATGTCGAAGGATATCTGAAAACGAGAAGTTGGGACACGCCCGAAGGAGTTCGCCGTTTTAAAACCGAGGTAGTGGTGCAAGATCTTATTATTTTGGAAAAAAGAGCAACAGGAGAAGAAACGCACGTGCAAGTGGCAGAAGAAATGTTGGATGAGATGGAACAAAACGGTTCTGCCGAATCTTCGGAAAACGCTTAAACACGGTATATGAACACTCCAAAGAAAAGAAAATGCCAATTCTGTGAAGAAAAGATCTCTTACATTGACTATAAAGATGTGAAGAGGATCATCAATTTTACATCGGGTTTGGCCCGTATCGCTCCACGGTATTATACCGGCGTGTGTCTTCATCATCAGAAAAAACTTGCTCGCGCCATTAAGAGGGCTCGGTTTATGGGACTTCTCGCCTTCATTAGATAGGAAACCTCTGAAAATTGTGCACTGCTTCGTCGGCTACGCCATTCCCTCCCTCGCCGTACCTTTGAGTACGGCTCGGTCGTGAAATGGCTTGCCTCCTCGCATTGCAACAATTTTGAGAGGTTTCAATTCTGATTTGCATTGACGATGACAGCTTTTCAGGCATTTATTTTCGATCTCGACGGAACGCTGGTAGATTCTGAAGCGCTCCATTTTGAGGCGTATCATGAAGTGATTGAGAAATACGGCGGGACGCTTTCTCGTGAGGAGTTTATCGAATGGTGGCTTATAAAAGCCAAGGGCATGCGGTGGGCGATAGAAAGTCAAAAACTGGTCGTTGACGCGGCAGTCGCGAAGTTAGAAAAAGCGCAGAGGTTTCAGACGTTTTTGAAGGAGGGAGTTTCGGTGATGCCCGGAGTAAAAAAGATACTCGATTTTGCAAAACGCGAAAATATCAGTTTGGCCGTGGCATCGGGTTCGCGATTGGAAGAAGTAGATGCGGTGCTTCGTGCATCTGGCCTTGCGGAATATTTTCCGGTGCGCTTCGGTCTTGACAGCGTGAAACAGAATAAGCCGGATCCTGAGATGTTTCTTGCGGCGGCGAAACAGTTGGGAGTGACGCCGGATGAATGTTTGGTTTTTGAAAATACACCTATGGGAATTGAGGCGGCGAGAGCGGCGAAAATGAAATGTATCGCGGCACCAAGCAGATTTACCATGGGAGTTGATCTTTCCGGAGCGGATGTGCTCCTGCGATCGTTGAATGAATGGACGCCAGAGATCCTTCGGTCACGCACGTAGCCCTTCGACACAGCTCAGGGTAAACTCCGCGAAGTGCGTACTCTCAAGATGCCCAACTCGTTAATAAATAATAAGGAATAACCCCATGTCCCGCCTCATCATTAAAATCGGCACGAATCTCCTCACGAAAGAGGACAACACGCAAAACACGGTTTTTATGGAAAAAATCGTGAGAGAAATCGCTGAACTTTCTCGCAAGGGTCATGAAATCGTCCTCGTCACTTCCGGAGCCGTAGCTTGTGGCCGGAGTATCATACAATTTGAGAAGGAAAAAAAGGATATTCCCGTGAAGCAAGTTCTGGCGGCGGTTGGTCAGGGAGTGCTCATGCACGAGTATTGTAGACTTTTTGCAAAACATCAATTAAAAGTTGCGCAAGTGCTCCTCACAAACCTCGATTTTTCGCACCGAAAAAATTTCCTCAATACCAGAAATATTGTCAGTCGGCTTCTCAATCTTCGAGTCATTCCCATTGTGAACGAAAATGATGTGACGGCGTACGATGAAATCCAGTTTGGAGATAATGATAATTTGAGCGCGCGGCTTTCCGCCATGATCGATGCCGATATGCTCATTCTTCTTACGGATGTTGACGGGCTGTATACGGAAGATCCTGCCACATCTCCTCACGCAAAAATTCTCTCCAAAGTTCCGAAAATTACCGAAGCAATCAAAAAAATGGCAGGAAAAAAAATTAATAAAAAAAGTTGCGGCGGAATGGTGAGCAAAATCGCGGCGGCGGAATATGCGACGCAATCGGGAGTGGACACCCTGATGGTCTCCGGTCGTGAAGAAAATGTGCTCTGTCGGTTGATGATACAAAAAGAATCTCTCGGGACATTTTTTCCGGCGACTTGCGCGAAAGGAGAGAATAAGAAACGATGGATGAAGCCGCAGATCGTGAAGGACGCATGGATTGAAATTGATGCGGGCGCGGTTTCGGCGATGGTATCAAAAGGGGCGAGCCTTCTGCCGAAAGGAGTGGTGTCCGTGCAAGGCGATTTTAAACGAGGAGATATTGTGAATGTGAAAGGTCATGACGGCGAAATCGTGGCGTATGGTCTGGTGAATTACAGCGCAAAAGATACGAATCGGATAAAAGGTCAACATTCAAAGGAAATCGCGCGTCTTCTCGATGGTCAATTTGAACCAGAAATCATGCAGAGGGATAACGTAGTGATGGGGTATGGTGTATGCTTGAAAGTGATTTAATCCCTTTTCTTATGATCTCACGCCATATCGCTCACTTTATTCGAAAAGCGTCATCCCAGTTTTCAATCCTGTCCGTCACCGGTCCGAGGCAATCAGGGAAAACCACATTGGTGAAAAAGCTTTTCCCTCATCTTGAATATGTCTTACTCGAAGAGCCAGAAGATTTATTTCTTCCAAATAGCACTCCCTGAACGCCCGTTGCCACAACGCGCGCGGCACGCGTTGCGCGATGCGGTCGAGAATGGCGCGAAAAATTTACAACCGAAAATAATTGAATTTCGAGAGGTTTTATGGTAAAATAAAAAGATTTAAAAACAAACACAAAATGATCCAACGCCTCCGCGCAAAATTCGCGCCCGATCGGCACAAGCCGCAGGAAAACGTTCAAAACGGCGCTTTTGACACGCCGGTGATTGCATGGAAAGCTCCTGAATACATCAAACACCAGAAAGGCAGAACATGGTTTATTGTAGCGGGAATCGTCATTTTGCTTCTCATCGCCTACGGCATAAAGACCGGTTCATTCAGCACTGTGCTGGTTTTCATCGTGCTCGCGGCCGTGTACCTGCTCGCGCACACGCACGAGCCGCGACATTTGCCGATTATCATTTCACAAATGGGCATCAAAATCGGCTCAAAATGCTATCCTTACGCCCAAATCAAGGCCTTTTGGATTCAGTACCATCCGCCATTGGTGAAAACACTGAATTTCCGCACCATCGACCGGTTTTTCAAAGAGGAAGTCGTCCAGCTGGACGGCCAGGACCCTGTGCCGGTCAGGGTCTACCTCGCCCGCCAAATTCCGGAATGGGAGGGGAAAGAGGAAGGCCTGATGGAAGTGCTGATAAGAATTTTAAGAATATAAAAATGACAGACCCAGAACCAAAACAACAATTGACAAGCGAAGAAAGGGGCGCCGCGCTGGAACACCTTGACTGCCCTGAGAATTTTACAGAAGCTCAAATAGAAGAACTGAAAACGCAGTTAGATATAAATCCGTGGCTCAGAATTCCGGAAAATCTCGCGAATTTTAACGATTTCTGGGATGACATCTGGTGCATTGACGCGGAAAATTTTTTAGAGTAATTGAATGAAACAACGAAAGTTTTTTTTGAAAATGATGAAGGAAGGGAAGCCATCTCATACACATTGCATCTTGATTATCGTGATTTCAGAGCGAAAATCGAAGGTTTGAATGAAAAACTCGTTTCAGATTTATTGAAAAGAAATCTCAAAAAATATAAGTTAGATCCTGAAAGCGTGAACGAAGGAAATTTTACTGAAGAAAAAAAAGAAAATATCAAGAAAAAATTCAGGGAAGCAGTAGAGAACGCGAAGATAATCATAGCGAACGGTATGGGTCGTCTGGCTGGCGAATCGCGGTCGCCTGAAAGCACGGAAAAGCCGACATTCAGCCCAGAAGAACTCAAGAAGAAAGGGCAGTCTATAGACGAACTCTATGGACTCGCACATGGCGGTGAAAACGGAGAATTTGAAGAAAGGCTATTGGTAAATCTCGGAAAACTTTCAGAGCAAGAAAAAAAAGGATTGAGCGAACCTGTCATTCGCGCCAAAGAAAAAGAAAAAAAACGAAGAGACTTGCTCGCCCTGTATTGCGAAACGGATATCGAATTAGATAGTGAAACAGATGCCAAAAAGAAAAATAATGAAAAAATTATTTCCGCGGGAGCCAAACTCACATGGATCCAACACGAAATGCACACTCTGGACTACAACGAACAGAAAATATGGCTGGAAGAATACATTGAGATGGCAAATCATGGGAGAGAGGATGAAGTTCTCGATCCGAAAATCGACAATCTTATAAAAAACAGGGTTGTGCATCTTGGGGTTGCGAGCGAGATTTTTGAGGAAAATCCCGAATATGCCGGCCGATTTCCGATAGTGAGTCAAAGAATCACCAACGGAACATATAGAAAAAACCAGACCGTGAGTCTCGAAGACATTCAACAAGGAAAAACCGAAGGTATCTTTCCCGAAAAGGTGAATGCGGTTGAAGTACTCACTCAATCGCCGCTCCGATCATTGGCCGGAGCGTATTTGGCTTTTGCGGGCTCCATGGGCATCCTTCTCAATGTCCTCGCGAATAAAGGTCTTTTGAAAAGCGACCTTGTAAAATTTTTCACAAATCCGGCTTTACTCATCAGTACCGGCTATCTTACAGGAGGTCTGGAAATGGTAACGGGAGAAAAAGGAATCGGATCCGGGATAATTTCCGATATGATTGGAAAACTGCGCGGCGAAGGCCTGAAAGATGATATTGCAAACCAGAAGGT
>JACRIC010000022.1 GCA_016235915.1 Candidatus Peregrinibacteria bacterium | reverse complement strand
GAAAGGAATACGCTGGGTATTATGTGAAAGTTGCGAGTGAGCATATCCATGTCGCGATGGATGTTCTGTCTGATATGCTCGTCAATTCAAAATTTGCTTCGGATGATATCGATCGTGAACGCGGAGTCATTCTTGAGGAATACAACATGTATCAAGACACGCCAATTTATCAGGTTGGATGGAATTTTGAACGATTGCTTTTCGGAGATCAGCCTATGGGTTGGTCGCAGGTTGGGACAAAAGAACTGATACAAGGAGTGAAACATGAGGATTTTGTGAAATATAAAGAGTCGCTCTATACGCCGGATAATATTGTGATGAGCGTTGTGGGAAATGTGGATGATCGTGCTGTTCTCGATATGGTTTCAAAATATTTTGTTTTTTCAAATGAGAAAAAGCAATATAAATGGAAGCCGTATAAGAAAGTTTCTGGCGGTGAACGGGTTTTTCTCCATCATAAAAAGACCGAGCAGGCGCACGTGGTCATTGGTTTTTATGGGTATCCTGAAACGCATAAAGATCATTATGCGGAAAAAGTTTTGAGCGTGCTTCTTGGCGGCAACATGAGTTCGCGGATGTTTTTGTCGGTGAGGGAAAAGCTGGGGCTGGCGTATTATATTTCCACGACTACGGATGATTATCATGATATCGGGGTAATTTCAACGCGAGCTGGAGTCGATGTTCGTCGGATAGATGATGCCGTGACGGCCATTTGCGGGGAATATCGAAAGGTTGTTGAATTTGGCGTTTCTGAGGCTGAAATTGTAAAGGCAAAAGAATTTTTGAAAGGAAAATTGACGCTCCGTCTTGAGGATTCTGAAGAATATGCTCATCTTCTTGGAAAATATGAGCTTTTGCATGATGCGATCAAAATGCCGAAAGAAATTATTGCCGGTATTGATAAAGTTTCGGCATCTGACGTAATGCGTGTGGCCAAGGATTTGTTTACGGAAGATCGTTTGCGCATGGCGCTGATTGGTCCTTATGAGGATAAGCAGAGGTTTGAAGCGAGGTTGAAATTTTGAAGCCGTTTTCAGCAGATGTCGTTGCTCTTTCCGCGGAATTTTTGTATGGTGGAGTCGCGGTTTTTTATAAAAAAAATAATATGGAACGTACTTTAGTTCTTGTGAAACCAGATGCTCTTCAAAGGAGTCTTATCGGTCAGATTCTCCAGCGTTTTGAACGAAAAGGTTTGAAGCTGGTTGGCATGAAAATGATGTCGCTTTCCGATGCGATTCTTCGTGAACATTATGCGCATCTGGCGGATAAACCTTTTTTTGCGGGACTTGCAAAATTTATGAAGAGTACGCCGGTCATTGTCATGTGTTGGGAAGGAGTTGAGGTGGTGTCTACGGTTCGTCTTCTGTGCGGAATTACAAAATCGAGAGAGGCTGACACGGGTTCTATCCGCGGTGATTTTGCCATGAGCGTTTCGTGTAATGTGGTGCATGCTTCCGACAGTGTCGCGACTGCCGAAAAAGAGATTCAGCGATTTTTTAGCAAAGATGAGCTTTTTGAATATGATAAAACGGAATATGCTCATGTGTATTCGGATGATGAAATGTAAAGGAACCTCTGAAAATCGAGCACTGCTTTGTTGGCCGCGCCGTTTCCTCCTTCGCTGTGCCTCTTCAGTACGGCTTCGTCGAAAACGGCTTGCCGCCTGAATGGGGAAATGCTCGCCTCGTTCGAAAAAATGTGTACATTTTTTCGATTCGGCGTTCGTTGCTTCACTCGGTCTCGTTGGCACTCGACCTCGTTACGCTTCGAAACGCATTCCTCGCCACTGCCCGCATTGCAACGATTTTCAGAGGTTCCACTCAGCACGTTTTCAAGTTTTTTTTCATGCAATGTATTCTCGAAAAAGAAGCACAGTGGGTTTCGCCGGTTTGTTTTTTTGAGATGGTTCGGGGGCGTGATGCGATTTTGTTGCACAGCGCAGGGCTTGGTCGATATTCGATCATTGGGTTTGATCCTTTTCATAGTATGCGAAATGAGCCTTTTGATCGATTGCAAACTTTTCTGGAGAATCTTGGCGTTTCGCAGAAGAAAAAGTTTCTTCCAGATATTCCTTTTATTGGAGGAGCCATGGGGTTTGTCAGTTATGATTACGGGGCGGGACTTCAGTCGATAAGCCAAAAAGTTCGTGACGACCTTCAGTGTCCGGGTATGTATTTTCTTTTTCCTGGGAAAGTGGCCGTGTTTGATCATGAAAAGCAGGTGATGTATGTGATTTCGTGGGGAGTCAATCGTTTTGTGGCTGAAACAGGATTGAAAGATCTTCGTGAAATCATTTCAAAGACTTTTTCAAAATTTCCGCAAAATATTTTTCAAGTGAATCATTTGTATAATGTTGATCGTGAACGGAGAAAAAAAAGTGAATCCCTTTTTAGAATTGCCGAGAAGATTTTTTCCAAGAAACATTCTTCAAAACCTGTTTCCAATCTCACCTTTGAACAATATTGTAAAAAAATTCAACGCGTACAAGAATATTTGCAATCGGGCGATACGTATCAAGTGAATTTTTCACAGCGATTTTCGGCAAAGCTTCAGAGTGATCCTTGGGATGTTTATAAGCGTGTGACGAATCTCAATCCATCGCCTTTTCAAGCGTTTTTAGAGACTCCCGATTTTTCGGTGGTTTGCAATTCTCCGGAAAGGCTTGTTCGGGTATTTGAAGAAGAAGATTATTTTTTTATTGAAACGAGGCCGATAAAAGGGACTATGCCGCGCGGAAAGACACCGCAAGAAGATGAGGTTTTGAGGCAGGCTTTGCTGGCTTCTGACAAGGATCGAGCCGAGCTGGTCATGATTGTGGATCTTGCGCGAAATGATTTGGGACGCGTTTCGGTTCCCGGGAGTGTCGAGGTGAATGATGATCGTGTTATTGAGGGGTATTCGCATGTTTGGCATACTCTGTCGAATGTTCGCGGGCGGCTTCGGAAAGACGTGACTTTTCCCGAGGTGTTTCGCGCGGTTTTTCCCGGAGGTTCGG
Source organism: Candidatus Peregrinibacteria bacterium (assembly GCA_016235915.1). Taxonomy (GTDB): domain Bacteria; phylum Patescibacteriota; class Gracilibacteria; order UBA1369; family JACRIC01; genus JACRIC01. Next base: position 1,235 of record JACRIC010000022.1, on the reverse strand, counting down.
TCACTGGTTGTCCAAAAAAACGAACCATGGAAATTATTGATGAATTAGAGGATTTTAGACGCGGCGTTTATACTGGATCGATGGGGTATATCGGCTTTGATGGTCGGATGGATTTTAATATTATGATTCGGACGCTTTTTGTGAAAAATAAAATGGCTTACTTTCATGTTGGAGGAGGCATTGTCAGTGATTCCGATCCCACAAAGGAATATCAAGAGACTCTTGATAAGGCTGGGGCGCTCCTTTCGAGTCTTTCCTGATGATTTTGCTGTCGAAATGTGGTAAAAGTTCGAATGCATGATATTTTTTCTCAACGGTCAATTTGTTCGGGAAGAGCAGGCCATGGTTTCGGTGAAAGACCATGGTTTTCTCTATGGCGATGGAGTGTATGAGACGCTTCGGACGTATCATGGGAAGGTTTGGAATGTGAAGGCGCACATCGATCGATTGTTTCAGAGCGCTCGCGGAATTTTGCTTGATGTGCCGTGGAAGAAGAAGGAAGTAGAGCGTTGGATTGAGGAGACGGTGAAGAGGAATGGAGAGCTTGTCGCTGTCACCCTTCGACAGGCTCAGGGTGACAATGAGGTTTTGAATTCCCAAATGGTGCGCGCAGGGAGATTTCTTAGTCGCCGTCAGGGGACGGCTCTTCGCAATGACAGTATTATGGAATACAAGATTCGCGTGACGGCGACTCGCGGGGCGAATCATTTTGATTTTTTAACGACCAAACATCCGACCATTTGCATCGCTCCTGAACCGCTTTTACCCGAACCGCCGGAAGTGTATGAAAAAGGCGTTTCGGTCATTACTTTTTTCATGGAGCGCATTTTTCCCGAAGTGAAATCTCTCAATTTTCTTCCCGCTATTCTTGCGCGACAGGCCGCGGAAAAGAAGAAGGCGTATGAGGCAATTTTTGTGAACCGAGATTGCTTTGTGACTGAAGGAACTATTACCAATGTGTTTCTTGTGTGCGGCGATGAACTTATTACTCCGAGCGAAGGTGTTTTAGGAGGGACTACTCGCGAAGTTATTCTGAAACTGGCAAAATCCGTCATGCGCGTTCGGTTGCGAGATATTGCGAAAAAGGAATTATATTTTGCCGATGAATGTTTTCTTTCGAATACGATTCGAGGGATTGTTCCGGTCGTGAAAATTGATGGAAAAAAAATCGGAAATGGGCGATGTGGTTTTTGGACGAAACGGCTTCGCACAGCATTTTTAACAAAAACTGGAAT